>CAJQNP010000284.1 GCA_905479705.1 uncultured Gammaproteobacteria bacterium | reverse complement strand
TTACCTGGCGCTGTATCCCGGGCTGGGCACCTTCAAGGGCCTGCTGGGCTGGACCTCGACCGGTCAGTATCAACAGGAAATGGACAGGGCCGACGGTATGTACGGGCCGCTGTTCGAGAAGTACCAGCAGATGCCCATCGTGGCCGTCGCGGACGATCCGGATGCACGCCGCATGGGTGAGCGCCTGTTCGTCAACTACTGTGCAACCTGCCACGGTTCGGATGCACGTGGTGCCCGCGGTTTCCCCAATCTGCGTGATGGAGTCTGGCTGTACGGCGGTGACCCGGCCGTCATCGAGCAGACCATTCTTGATGGCCGCAGCGGTGTCATGCCGGCGTGGAAGGCGGCCCTTGGCGGTGATGCCGGCGTTGCCGACATGACCGAGTACGTGTTCAGTCTCAGCGGTCGTAACGTGGACGCAGAGGCGGTGGCACGCGGCAAGGAGAAGTACGACATGCTGTGTGTTGCCTGTCACGGTGCCGACGGTAGCGGCAACCAGGCGCTGGGCGCACCGGACCTCACCGACAAGGTCTGGCTGTACGGTGGCTCGACCAAGCAGGTCATGGAGTCCATTGCCGAAGGCCGCAACGGTGTAATGCCGCCACACCGTGAGTTCCTCGGTGAGGACAAGGTACACCTGCTGGCTGCCTATGTTTACAGCCTGTCGACCGGACAGGAAGAGCTGGACGAGTAACCGCTTGCACCCGGAACCAGGCTATCGCGATGACAGAGCAACAGGTACCAAAGACGCAGAAGTGTATCGCGGTGTTGTGGCCGTCGTTCATGGTGGCGATTGTCGCCACCGGCCTGTTCTTTTCCGCCTTTGATCCGGATGACCTGTACCCCTTTGGCGAGCAGACAGAAATCAGCCGGATGGGAATCTACAGCATCGGCTTTCTTGTTTTCTGGCTGATTACCGCCGTCTCGGGTATTGGCACCCTGTACTTTGCCATGACCAACTGTATGCGCAGGAACCCGGATTCCCGGGACCAGTAAGGCGTTCGCATGACCAGCCCTTCCTCTGCCGGGTCCCCTGGGGCCCCGAAGTCTGACGATCACGTAGAACAGTCCCTCTACGCCAAGGCGGAGAAGATCTATCCGCGTGAGGTGCATGGCCTGTTCGCGCGCTTGCGTACCCTGGGTGTGCTGGGTCTGCTGGGCCTGTACTACATCCTGCCGTGGATGCGCTGGGACGGTCACCAGGCGCTGTTGTTTGACCTGCCGGCCCGCAAGTTCTATATCTTCTTCGTTACCCTGTGGCCACAGGACTTCTTCTACCTCGCGGTGATGCTGATCCTCGCGGGCCTGTTGCTGTTCTTCGTAACGGCGCTGGCCGGGCGCATCTGGTGCGGATATGCCTGTCCGCAAACGGTGTGGACCGAGGCGTTCCTGTGGATCGAGCGCAAGGTCGAGGGTGACCGCATGAAGCAGCAGAAGCTGGACGCGCTGCCCCTTAATGGTCGCAAGTTACGTATCAAGGCGACCAAGCACTTCCTGTGGCTCGCCTTTGCGGCGTGGACCGGGTTTACCTTCGTGGGCTACTTCACGCCGATCATCGAGCTTGGGCAACGTCTGCTGAGCTTTAACCTGGGCCCCTGGGAGACCTTCTGGGTCATCTTTTACGGTTTTGCCACCTACGGTAATGCCGGCTTCATGCGCGAGCAGGTGTGCAAGTACATGTGCCCGTACGCGCGTTTTCAAAGTGCCATGTTCGACAGCGATACCCTGATCGTGTCCTACCTGCCGGAGCGCGGTGAACCGCGCGGCTCGCGCAAGCGCAGTGCCGATCCGACGGCGCTGGGTCTGGGTGACTGCATCGACTGTACCCTGTGTGTGCAGGTGTGCCCGACGGGTATCGATATCCGTAAAGGCCTGCAGTATGAATGCATCGCCTGCTCGGCCTGTATCGACGCCTGTGACGACGTCATGGACAAGATGGGCTATGATAAGGGGCTGATTGCCTACACCACGGAAAATGCCATGGAGGGCAAGAAGGCCTCCATCTTTCGGCCGCGCATCATTATTTACGCGGTGTTCCTGGTCGCGATCATGGCAGCGTTTGCATATTCATTCTCGCAGCGCATCCCGCTGGGGCTGGATGTGATCCGCGACCGCAACACGCTGTACCGCGAGACCAGTGAAGGCCTGATCGAGAATGTCTATATACTGAAGATCCTCAACATGGACAAGCTACAGCATCAATACGAACTGACGGTGTCGGGTATCCCCGGGCTGACGCTGCACAAGGATATGGCAACCATCGTGGTTGCCTCCGGCGGGGTGCAGGAATTACCGGTGCGTCTGCGTGCCGATGAGGCCGAGCTTGTGGTACGCAGCAGTGATGTCGTCTTTTCGCTGGTTGCCATTGATAATGACAAGCTCTCGGTGACCGAGGATGCCCGTTTCCTGGGGCCGCAGTAGCCGCCATGCCACGTGACCGCCATGAGTGACACACGACGCTGGTACCGGGAGCCCTGGGTGTGGCTGCTGATTTCACTGCCCATGACGGCCGTGATTGCCAGCATGGTTACGATCTACCTTGCCGTCTCTACCAGTGACGGGCTGGTGGTGGATGACTACTACAAGCGTGGCAAGGCGATCAATGTTGACCTTGCCCGTGATGCGGCAGCCGCTCGCCATGAACTCAGGGCTGATATTGAGCTCGATATGCGCAACAACCATGTGCAGTTGTTGCTGCAGGGCAATATTGAACGGCTACCAGAGACATTGACGCTGTCGCTGCTGCACCCGACACAGGCGGGCTACGACCAGGTGTTGCCGCTGCAACATGCCGGTGACGGCGTGTACTCGGGAGCCATTGACGAGGTCGGGCGCGGCAACTGGTACCTGCAACTGGAGACCGTTGAATGGCGCCTGTCGGGCAGCATGCAGATGCCCCATACCGGGAAGGTCGTGCTGCTGGCGCAGGAGATGGCAGGTCAATAAACCCCAGACCGGGCTTGCCGGTCAGGCCGGATTGCGTGGCCTGTTCGATATCGTGTTACCCGGGCCTTGCCGAGCCCTGCGCTGCAATATACCCGCCCGCCTTGTCTGCTGGCATGCATGCGAAAGCAGCCATCCGCTATGCAGCGTACAGCCGCGATGCAACCCTGGATTCCTGCCAGTGCGGCCATGACGGGTTCAGCGGCGGCGTGTACACGCAAAGACAGTTTTAGACATTCAGGTCGCAACAGTGTCGCACAACAGCAAACGGCAACAACATCACCATGAATCTTGAAACCATTGGCGCGGCCTTTCTCGTCGGCCTGCTTGGCGGCACCCACTGCGTGGGTATGTGCGGCGGTATTGTCGGGGCATTAAGTGCCGGACTCTCGCCCGACGTGCGCAGCGCACGCGGGCGTTTTTTCTTCACCCAGCTGGCCTACAACGGCGGGCGCATCAGCAGCTATGTCCTTGCCGGTATCGTGTTTGGTTTTATCGGAAAGCAGCTGGTCACGGTGGAGGCATTACAGGGAATGCCGATCGGTCGCATCCTCGGTGGCGTCGTCATGATACTGCTGGGTATCTACCTCACGGGCTGGTGGCATTCATTGCTGTTTCTCGAACGCGCCGGTGCGCATGTCTGGAAATACATTGAACCGCTGGGAAGGCGCTTTATACCGGTAAGGGGCGTCCCGCAGGCCTATCTGCTGGGACTTGTCTGGGGCTGGTTACCGTGTGGCATGGTCTACACGGTACTGGCGCTGGCGCTGAGCACAGGCAGCGTGGCAGACGGCGCGCTGGTGATGCTGGCGTTCGGTCTTGGCACCCTGCCGACCCTGCTGACCATGGGGCTGGCCTTTACGGCCATGGGGCGGCTGGCAAGGCGCCCGTGGGTGCGTATCACGGCCGGTATCCTGGTGATCCTGATGGGGCTCGCATTACTGCTTGCCAACCCGGCCGGACACGGGCATCATGCGCAGCCCCATATGCACTAGACGAACGTCCAGGTGCCGGATTTATAAATAAAAAAGGCCTCGAAAGGCCTTTTTTTATCAATATTAGAAACACAATATATAGTGTTTCACTGTTACGCCAGCCTGCCCCGGTATTGCCTTGTAATCCCCCGATAGAATATAATTAACCTGTTGAAAAATATAGTTATTTATACCCCCATAAAATATTCTTGACAGGCCCCTCCCGGCTTAATATTCTTTGTCACCCGAACACAAGATGTAGTGTTTCCAACAATTCAGTATCGTGCCTGCCGGGGCACCCGTATTCCAGGGCAATACGGGGGGCGGGCAAACAGCAGTATTCCTGAAAAGAAAGCAACAAATACCGGGAGGATACCTTTCATATGACAACAACAGCACACCTCAAATCCGTCGCCACCAGCGTTACAGACATTCCGCTGCAGGCTGCCTCGCAGGACATCTGGGAAACCAAGTACCGCCTCAAGACCAAGGACGGTGCACCGGTCGACGAGAATATCGATTCAACCTACCAGCGTGTGGCCCGGGCACTGGCCGACGTTGAAGCCACGCCGGAACTTCGCGAACTCTGGCACAAGGAATTTCTCTGGGCGTTGCGCCATGGCGCCATTCCGGCCGGCCGTATTACCTCGAATGCCGGCGCGCAGCAACACAAGCCTGCCACCTCGACCATCAACTGCACGGTATCCGGCACGGTCAAGGACTCGATGAACAACATTCTCGACAAGGTGCACGAGGCCGGCCTGACCCTGAAGGCCGGTTGCGGCATCGGTTATGAATTCTCCACGCTGCGTCCCAAGGGCGCCTACGTCTCCGGCGCCGGTGCCTACACCTCCGGTCCGCTGTCGTTCATGGATATCTACGACAAGATGTGTTTCACCGTGTCCTCTGCCGGTGGTCGTCGTGGTGCGCAGATGGCGACGTTTGATGTCGGCCATCCGGATGTCATGGATTTTATTCGTGCCAAGCGCGAGGACGGCCGCCTGCGCCAGTTCAACCTGTCGCTGCTGATCACCACCGAGTTCATGGATGCCGTCAAAAACAAACAGGACTGGGCGCTGGCGTTTCCGATCAACCGCAAGGAACTGGACGACAGCATTGACCTGAAAGACCCGAGCGCCGTGGTATGGCGCGAGTGGCCCTACAAGGGCGATTACATCGCCAACAATGCCGGGCTGGTCGCCTGCAGAATCTACAAGACGGTACCGGCCGAGCGTCTCTGGGACATGATCATGAGCTCCACTTATGACTTTGCCGAGCCGGGTTTCATCCTCATCGACAAGGTCAACGAGATGAACAACAACTGGTTCTGCGAGAACATTCGTGCAACCAATCCCTGTGGCGAACAGCCGCTGCCGCCCTACGGTTCCTGCCTGCTGGGTTCGATCAACCTGACCAAGTTCGTGCGCAATCCGTTTACCGAGCAGGCCGAGTTTGACTGGGACGAGTTTCGCAAGGTGGTCGCCATCTTCACGCGCATGCTCGACAACGTCGTCGAGGTCAACGGCCTGCCGCTGGAAGGTCAGCGCGAGGCGATCATGCACAAGCGCCGTCACGGCATGGGCTTCCTGGGGCTGGGCTCCACGGCCACCATGCTGTGCATGAAATATGGCGAGACAGATTCGCTGGAATTCACCGAGCGCGTCAGTCGTGAACTGGCGGTCACCGGCTGGGAAGTGGCACTCGACCTGGCGAAAGAGAAGGGCGCCGCCCCGATCATGAACGAGGACTTCGAGGTGACCGAGGAGATGCTGCGCAAGCGTCCGGAGATGCGTCGTGACGGTTACCTGCCGGGTGACAGCGTCAAGGGCAAGGTACTGCATGCCAAGTACAGTCGTTACATGCAGCGCGTCGCCGAGGTTGCACCGGAGCTGACCAAACAGCTTGCCGAGACCGGCGCCCGCTTTACCCACCACAGTTCCATTGCACCGACCGGCACCATCTCGCTGTCACTGGCCAACAATGCCAGCAACGGCATCGAGCCGAGTTTTGCACACCACTATTTCCGCAACATGATTCGCGAGGGCCGCAAGACCAAGGAAAAGGTGGACGTGTTCTCCTTCGAGCTGCTCGCCTACCGCGAACTGGTTAATGCGGATGCGACCGCCAGCATGGACGGTGAAGGCCATACCCTGCCGGACTATTTCATTGCGGCGGACAATGTCACGCCGAAACAGCATGTTGATATCCAGGCCGCGGCGCAGAGGTGGGTGGACTCATCCATCTCCAAGACCGCCAACGTGCCAACGGACTACCGGTTTGCTGATTTCAAGGATATCTACCGCTATGCCTATGAGCAGGGCCTGAAGGGTTGTACCACCTTTCGCTTCAATCCGGAGGCCTTCCAGGGCGTGCTGGTGAAAGGCGAGGACCTGGAAAATACCGTGTATGAATTCAAGCTGGATGACGGCACCAGCGTCAGCCTCAAGGGTAATGAAGAGGTCGAGTACGACGGCGAGATACACACCGCCGCGAACCTGTATGACGCCCTGAAAGAAGGCTATTACGGCAAATTCTGAAACATCGCACAGAGACGAATACGCAGGAGAAAACCATGGCAACACGCATAGACAGGAAGATTGTTGGCTACAAGGTCGGTGACACGGAGCAGGACGGGGAGACCGCCGCTGCAGCGACGCCGGCAGCGGCTGAACCCCAGGCCGAAGACAATGTGGTGCAGCTGCATGAAAAGCTGGAACGCCCGGAGATGCTCATTGGCTCGACCTACAAGGTGAAGACGCCGCTGTCGGAGCATGCCCTGTATGTCACCATCAACGACATCGTGCTCAATCACGGTACCGCAAACGAACTGCGCCGGCCGTTCGAGATCTTTATCAACTCCAAGAACATGGACCACTTCCAGTGGATTGTTGCACTGACACGCATTATTTCGGCGGTGTTCAGGAAGGGCGGTGACGTGACCTTTCTGGTGGAAGAGTTGCGCTCGGTGTTCGATCCGCGCGGCGGCTATTTCAAGAAGGGTGGCAAGTACATGCCGTCACTGGTTGCCGAGATCGGCGACGCCATCGAGTGCCACATGCGCATGATCGGCCTGTTGAAGGACGACGGTCTGGATGAGCACCAGAAGAAACTGGTCGCTGAAAAGCGTGCCCAGTTCGAGGCGGCTTCCGGCAGTGCAGCGCTCGGGGAAGACTGCGGCAGCGAATTTCCGGCCGGCGCCCAGCTGTGTATAAAGTGCCATACCAAGGCAGCGGTCAAGATGGATGGCTGCCTGACTTGCCTGAATTGCGGCGAGTCCAAGTGTGGTTAGTACCTTGGTCCGATTGCAGGGACGCGGTCGTTTGACTATAAATATACCTCAGGCACCGACATCGGGTGTTGATAACAACAACAGTGGATCCGGGTGAACATACCCGGTGCATGGAGGCAGGATGCTGCTGCAACAAAAACCGATTCCCGGCTACTGGTACAGTAATTTCTCCGGCCAGTTAATCCAGGTGCGCGCCATCGTGTACCTTGCCGGGCAGCGGCGTCGCATCGTACTCGAGGATATCAGTGGCAAACGCGAGTCTGTCGATGTCGACAGCTGGCATGGCATGGACCTGGTACTGCACTCCCCGGTAAGCCTTTCTCCCGAGGACGAGGCAGCCGGCGATATCTAGTCCCCAGGCGCGGCGATCTGCCGCAGCCAGCCCGTGATTGCCTCCAGCAGTTCTTCATTCTGATCGTCAAAGTAATGCCCGGCGCCCTCGATACGCCGCTGTGCAGACCCGCCGGGTAATTCATCCAGCATTGATTCCAGCTCCCGGGCCTGTAGCTGCACGGCCGGGTAGTCTTCACTGCCAACGATATTCAGCAGCGGTACCTTGATCCTGGCGTAGTGGAAGGGCTGCCGCATCGGTTGCTTGTAATCGGTGGCACCCATACCGATGCCAATGTAGGCGTCGATCCCGGCAGTGCCGCGCTGTTCAATCCAGGTCATGCTCATGTGTACGCTGCAGCTGTGTGCAATCAGGGCTATGCGATCTGATCCCTGTGCACGCAGGTAACGAATCGCGGCCTCGATGCGCGGTGTGGCTTCCGGGAATATTTCCTCGTAGTCGTAGAATCTGGCCTCCTTGCCGAGGACCGGCATCTGTATGGACAGGGTCGACCAGCCGCGCGCGGGCAGCCCCACACGCAGCGGGTTGGCAACCTGCCCCCAGTCCGGGTGCATGCCACGGCCGTGCAGGATGATCGCGGCGCCATGCTCGGGATCGGCTTCGGCAGGGGTATAGATACCGAGGAAGTCATGGCCAGCGGCCTGCAGGGTGACGGGCTCACCGTCGAGGATGGCCTCGACGATCTCGTCGGCAAGGCGCTGCTCGCGCTCCAGGTCAGAGGCCTGACAGGTCGTAGTTGACAGCAGACACGAAAAAAACAGGATTCCGGTCGCAACTGGCAGTAAAGAAAGGATATTATTCGAGCTCATGAGTCATTATGAGAGTATCCGCGTCACGCTTGATGGGCGATGGCAGTCAGGGGCGTCGGGTTTGAGCCAGCAACTGGCCGAATAGAAAACATACCATGTATCTTGAACATTTCAATCTGACGGAACGACCGTTCTCGATTACGCCTGACCCGCGTTTTCTGTACATGAGCGCTCGCCATCGCGAGGCGCTGGCACATTTACTCTACGGTCTCGGGGATGGCGGCGGTTTCGTGCAGCTCACCGGCGAGGTCGGCACCGGCAAAACAACCATCTGTCGCTGCCTGCTGGAGCAGATCCCCGACAACGTCGACCTGGCGCTGGTGCTGAATCCCAAGGTCACGGCGATCGAGTTGATAGCCACGGTGTGCGACGAGCTGGGTGTCAGCTATGACGAGAAAGACGTCAGCGTGAAATCGCTCACGGATGTGCTGAACCGTTACCTGCTGGATGCCTACGCGCGCGGTCGGCACACGGTACTGATTATCGACGAGGCGCAGAACCTCAGCGCCGATGTGCTCGAGCAGGTGCGCTTGTTAACCAACCTGGAAACATCGACACAGAAGCTGCTGCAGATCATTCTGATCGGTCAGCCGGAATTGCGCACCCTGCTGGCACGTGAAGACATGCGCCAGCTGGCACAGCGTGTCACGGCACGTTACCACCTCGAACCGATCAGCCGCGAGGAGACCAGCGCCTACATCAAACACCGCCTGCAGATCTGCGGGAGCAGCCAGCCGGTTTTTAACAAGCGCGCGGTCGACCGGATTCAGCATCTCTCCGGTGGGATCCCGCGTCTCATCAACGTGCTGTGCGACCGTTCCATGCTGGGTGCCTATGTCGAGGGCAAGAACCAGGTAGACACCAGGGTGGTGAAAAAGGCGGCCCATGAGGTGCTTGCCCTTGATGGCGAGGAGCAGGTTCGCCGCAGCCGGCTGCCGGTATTGCTCGCGGTACTGCTGGTGTTGCTGGTGATCGGGGTCGCACTCTGGTACCAGCCGTGGCAGCAACAGCAGGCGTCGCCACAGGTCGTTGCCGAGGATGAGGTCGAGGCGGTGATTGATAGCGGGCCCGGTGAACCTGCTGATGCCGGCGCGGCTGTGGACCCGCCGGATGCGGTGGTGCCTGATGAAGTCCTGCCTGAAGAACAAGCCGAGGTTGAGGCGGTTTCCCTGGGCGCCTTGCTGTCGCAGGTCGATACGTCTGGCTACCGTGCGGCCTGGACAGAATTGTTTGCGCTCTGGTCCGTGGTGTTGCCGGGCAGCGTAGAGCCTGACTTCTGTGACTTCGCCAAGCAGTATGGCCTGCTGTGTCTCGCTGAGCAGGGTAACTGGACGACCTTGCGGGATTTCGACCGGCCGGCGATTTTGACGCTGCTGGCTGACACCGGTGAACGGGTACCCGTGTTGCTGCAGCATCTCGATGGCTCGGTTGCAGAGCTGATTATTAACAATGAGTTGTACCGTCTTGCTGTCGAGCAGGTTGAGCAGAACTGGTACGGCGATTTCACGCTATTGCTGCAGCTGCCGCCCGGTGGCCGGCTGTACCTGCAGGTGGGTGATCGTGATCCGGTGGTTTCCTGGATACGCGATCGGCTGGAAATCGCGCTGGGTGTGATCATCCCGGCGGATGATCCCCTGAACTTCGATTATGCCTTGCAGCGCGAGGTGCTGGCATTTCAGCGTGCGCAGGGGCTGAAGACCGATGGCATCGTGGGCAAGTACACCATGATTCATCTGAACACGGCGTCCCGGCGTGAAGGCGTACCCCTGCTAGCGGTCGAGCCTTCCTGAGGTTGTCATGTCCTATATACTCGATGCACTGAAAAAGGCCGACAGCGAACGCACCCTGGGCGATGTCCCGGACCTGGAAACGGCACACTGGGGCGAGCGGCATGGCCGGCGCTCATTTCGCTGGGTCTGGATTGTCGTGCTGCTGCTGCTGGTGAACGGCGCGCTGCTGGCATACCTGCTGGGGCGTGATGACACGGCTGCCGAGTCACCTGCCAGGGTGGCGACGGCACCAGCTGATGAAGCGCCTGTCTACCAGGCGCCACGTGCGGACACCACGGCGCTGCAGCCCTCGGAAAGGATCAAGCAGCCGCGCGAGCCCGTGTATGTAGCGCCACCCCCGGTAAGGCGTCAGCTGCCTGCCGTGCAGTACATGCCGGCACCGCTACCAGAAACGGCTCCGGCCTACGCGCAACCGCCTGGCTACACGGCTGTGCCGGCCTATGGCGCACCGCCAGCGCCGGTGGTGACAGCATCCGGGGTTCCGTACTGGGATGACCTGTCGCTGGAGTTTCGCAGCGGGCTGGTCCTGCCGCATATCGATGTGCATGTCTACGATGATGACCCGGCGCGCCGCTTCATCCTGGTGGACCTGCAGAAGTACCGCGAGGGTGAAATGCTGGAGAGTGGGGCGGTGATTGAGATCATCAATGAATCAAACATCCAGCTGAATTACCGCGGCACCAGTTTCCTGACGGAACCCTAGCGGGCGGCCCGGTCTAGCGCTGTTAGCTACTGGCCTTGCCGGTGCGTAGTTCCTCGGCGGTGGCCTCGCGTATTCCCTGCACCTCGACTTCAAACAGCAACGACTGGCCTGCCAGCGGGTGATTGCCGTCGAGGCTGACGATGCCATCTTCAATGGCGGTAATCACAAAGGTGATTTCGTTGCCTTCTTCATCGTGACCGACAATCTGAGCGCCAGTCTCGATGGTCTCGTTAGGGGGCAGTTCATCCATGGAGACGCTGTGCAGCAGATCGGCATTGCGTTTTCCGAAGGCATCTTCGGGTAGCAAACGTGCAGTGACGATGTCGCCGACACGGTGTGATTCCAGTTCGCGTTCCAGCCTGGGAAACAAAACTCCTGCGCCATGCAGATAGGTTACCGGTTTGCCGCTGGCTTCTCGCACGACCACGCCCTCGGTGGTGGTCAGGGAGTATTGCATGGTGATGACCTTGTTGGCTGCAATGGTTGTAGCTGTGTTCATTCTGTCTGTCCGCCGGCATGGCCGGGTTGATTCCTTGTTGGCTTGTGTATTATACGCATGTGGCCTGGCGGACGAACTTTACCAGGTACGACAGGTCTATTTATCATGTCAGGTTGATTACGAGGGTGTGGCTCAGCTATGAAGCAGGCGAAATTTTCCATTGGGCAGTGCATCAAGCACCGGTTGTTTGATTACCGGGGTGTCATAGTGGACGTCGACGCCGAGTTTCTGGGTTCCGATGAATGGTATGACGAAGTTGCCAGGAGTCGACCGCCGAAAGACGAGCCCTGGTACCACGTGCTGGTGCAC
>CAJQNP010000283.1 GCA_905479705.1 uncultured Gammaproteobacteria bacterium | reverse complement strand
TAATGGTTCCTCACTTTCAGACTCCTCTGTCTCTTCCTGAATCCCGTACTCCCGAATAATGTAGATCTCGCGCTCCGGTGACTTACCGCGAAACAACCGCGCCAAACCCATAAGAAACAGGTAAACAATTGCCGTGAGTTCAATGAGATCAAGCATAGCAACTTCCAGGTTACTGATATTGATATAGATCATATCGTCTTCGGATTGGCAGGCATGTGGCTGAATATGTCAATGTGGTGTCAACTGGCACTATAGGCGCTGACTGGTTGATCGCGGACATGGTCCGCTCCTACGGTTGTTTTTGGCGGGGACAATTGGGGACAGACCACGATTAACCGGAACCCGCCATTCTCCGCCGACTGATCCATATGATTATGGTCTGGCCCTGATTGTTTTTTTACTCCGTCTCATCCACCCCGAGCAACAGTTCATCCCCTTCAAGCATCAGCGCCTTGATTTCCGGAACTGCGGAGCCGATCAATCCGCGCACATCGCCATACATCCCGGCCGTATTCTCGATAATGCGTTCGATCTGCTTTTCACGCTCCTTCCAGAGACGTGCATAGGCGCGCTTCTCCTTGTTGAGTTGTTCCTGCATGCCGACGAAGGTCTCCACGATCGCCTCGACCTTGTGACGGAACGCATCGCCGGAGAGGTACTCATACACCATCTCCATCTTTTCCGATTTACCTTCCGAGGCACTGCGCGCAAAAGTGACCTGCACCAGTTGCTGGCGCAGCGTCATGGCCAGCGGAATGTAGGAGGCCACAGACACCACCCAGACTCCGTCAACGTGGCCGAAGGTCTTGATCCCTTCCGGCAATTCGGTGGACACCAGTACGGCCAGATTGGCCCCGATCGAGCGCTGGTCATCTTTCAGCTTGTCGATCCAGGCGCTGTTCCATGCCTTGGTATTCTTGGTCTCCCAGATGATCGACCCGCAATTCACCATGCTCTGGTTGTGGACCGTCTGGATGACATCCGCACCGCGGATCCCCTTGGGAACGGGAGTAATCTCGTCATGCGGGAAATGGATACTCAGGTTGGCTTCCAGATCCAGCTCCAGGGCCTCGCCCTGGGTTTCCATCGATCCCTGTTCGCTTTTGCGTTTCGCCTCGGCCAGTGACTTGCGCAGATCCTCGATCTGCTTGTCGCGCTCCTTCAGCTTGAGATCGGCTTCACTGGAATATTTCTCAATCAGTTGCTTCTCCAGTAGTTGGCGCTCCTCGGCCAGCTTGCGCTGGTAGTCGAGCTCCATGTTCTTGCGCTTGTCCTCTAGCTCTGCCTTTTGCTTCAGCAGCACCAGCTCGCGGGCGCGCGCCTCATCCATGGCGGTATCTTTAGACTGCAGCGCCTGTTGTAACGCTTCCAGCTGCTTCGAGGTTGCCTGGGCGGTCTGTTCCTGTATCTGTTTGGTGAGCTCCTGCTCCCGTACGGCAAGACGCTTTTCCACATCCTGTTCCAGCTGCTTTTCACGTGTGACCAGTTCGCGTTGCCGTGCCAGCAAGGCCAGTTCCTTCGCCTCCGCCGCCTGGACTGCCTTGTCCTTCTCGGACAACTGCAGTTCCATGTTCTTCATCTGCAAGCGAACGGAATCGCGCTCCTTCGCCTGGGCGGCGGCTACTGCCTGCTTTAGCTTGACCTCGGCCTCCTGGCGCAAGCGTGCCTCAACCGCAACGGTGACCTGCGTGGCCAGCACCTCGCCAACCTCGATCTCGGTACCGCACTGCGGGCATTTGATGTGATTAGATTCCAATATATGCTCCCATATCTGGCCACCCCCTAACTAGTATTTATCGCGGACGAGATCCGCTCCTGCAAGAGCGCTGACCTGGCTATCTCTGGCTAACAGCCATCATCACATATGCCAGCATACTATCTGCTACTAAAAAGGGGCCGGTTATATTTTTCGCTTTTTCATTTGACTAAGAGCATCCAGCCCCTTTTTACTTCTTGAACAAGTGATCCAGCTGCGTGCCTGACTCGTCTTTGGAGGTGGAGGTTTCTGATGCTTCCTCAGATGTCTCGTCCCCGAACAAGGCGTCCAACTTCCATGAGTCAGCGGCCTGATCCGATGGACCGGCATAGGCTTGCGGATTGATCTGAAAATAGCCACAGAAATTGGCGCGCTGCTTGTCAGACACATTGTCGGCAACCGGTTCCCGGCACTGCTGTGGCGCCGCCGTATCAAAATACAGGCACATGCGGCACACATGCAGCTGTGCACGGCAGTGGCAACAGCAGTTCCTGCAACGCGCCTGCACACTTCCAGCGTGTATATGACTCAGACATTGAACGCTCCAGGTACAATAAAAAAGGCCGGAGAATAGTAATAACTGCAATATTTGTATCCGGCCCCATTAAATTCAAAAACATCGCGGATGCGATCCGCTCCTACTGGTTGTTTGGGGGTCGGTGCAAATCGCGGCGGGGACGCCGCTCCTACAAAATGGGACACACCTGTAGGAGCGCTTTTCAAGCGCGAATGTTAAGACCTGGCACAATTCGCGGATGCGATCCGCTCCTACAATTGTGGGGATGACGGGAGGAACCTGGATCGCGGACGCGGTCCGCTCCTGCAGAAACCAATCCACACATATCGCGCCTGCGAGGCGATCCTACAAGGGATTTTTTGCATTTATGGGTTTGTTTCCGGTCTTCTTTATATATGATTCAACAAATTGGGCGGGGCTTGCCGCGATTACCTTCTCCGCCTCGCTGTTTTTACCCTACAATAAAGCATAAGCAGGTAACGTCGATCTGCTATTGCGCCTGGGGGGTGTTTGACGTGGTAACGAAGAAGCTCGCTCAATTCATGGAATTCCGGATCTGCAAACGACCAGCGCGTCGTGGTCTGGCTCGCATGCTGGGTTGTGCCCTGCTCCTGCAACTGCCACTTGCCCTGGCCGACGGGGCGATTCCTGCGACCCTGGACGGCAACAAGCTGTTCGAAACCCATGACCCGGAAGTCAAGGTCAGCGGTAATGTCATTGTCGGTGTGATGGTCGCAGGCGCGTATCAGGGCCTGTCGAAAGATCTGCTGGGCATCCGCCCCCCAAATGCCGGTGACAAGGCCGTGTGCCTTAAGGTCACGTCGCGCGATGGGGCCTACATGTCTGAAAACAATTATGGCGTAAAGATTTCACAGTCTGACATTGTTTACCTGCCATACGTGTCGAATTTAACCAGGATTGTCGAGGAATACAGTGAACCTGGCTCGATTGCCATTTCGGCAACGCAAGGTAACTGCGAGCAGGCCGCGACAGCGGCTTACTTTCTGCCGGCGCTGCTAAACGAGAAGCGGGAAAACCTGGAAAGCGGCGACCTGTCGATCTACATTAACGGTTTTGATGCCACCGATGTGGCCTACCGGATTATCGAGTCAGGCACGGACCTCGACGACTGTGACTACATAAAGGAAGGCCGGCACACGGCCTATAACTTTAGCTGCGTTATACCCAGGGATAAGATTCCTGAAGCCGACGAGATCACCATCGAGATCGCGCGCGAGGTCTATGGGCGAGAACTGGATCCGCTCACGTTCCGCCTGCTGGATGGCCAGCACCAGGAAAAACCATAGCTTGGACGACCCCAGCAAAGCCCCGGAAGCTGTAACGGCTACGCCTGCAGAAAAGAAGCAGGCCAACGGCCTTTCCGGGCTGGTCACTTTTCTGTCCGGACTGCCGGGCGCTGTCATTAACTATCTGGGGCAACGCACGCTTCTGGCGCGTGCACTGTTACTCGCCATCTTCTTGATGACGCTATTTGTTATTTTCTCTTACTTCAAAGCACACCAGTGGGTCTTCAGCGTGCAGGCGCAGACCCGGGTGGTGGAACTTACCACCCCTGCCGACCGGGAGACCAAGTGGCGCATCAACGATGCCATCATCTGCAGCCGTGGAGAACTGGAATTACCGCCCGACCAGACCGCGTTGCTGCTGCTGCGGGATGGACGCTGTGGCGGGCGCTGGAAAGGCTATCGTACCTATGACGCGGAACAAACCTTGATCCTGAAGGGTGCATTCCACGTGGTGCTGGAATCGCGCCAGGACCATACCCTGTTTCTCGCCTTGCGCACGCACAAGCCTGCGGATGCAGCACCGGCGGCACAATCCGCCGACACTGCTGCTGCCTTGAAGATGAAACATGGCGCCTGGCTTTCGTTTTCTGACGGTACGCCGAATCTTGAACTGGGAGAGGCGGGAAAACTGCGCATCAATATTATCTTTCCCAAAGAACAGGCGACGGCGGAAGGCGCACGCACAGACCGGGTGTTTCCGTTTTCCGGCGACACCACTATTGGCCGGGATGTCAACTGGGCGGGCAGCAGCATGCTGACGCAGGGAAGTGTCCAGATCTATACCAGTGACGAATCGCCCGACAAGCGCAGGCTCGTTGACGAAACGGAACTACTGCTCGGCGACCAGCTGCGGCTTGACCCGGTTATCCGCGATGAAAAGCGGATCTATCCGAAGGGCTTTATCCGCTTTTCAGCACCGCAAACCTATCTCGATGTGATTGCCTTCGGCGCTGCTGACCGGGTGGTCATCGAACGCTACGGGGACAACGGCTACAACTTCAAGCCCTCCAGGCTATTACTGTTGATCCATGACCCGATATTCGTTCTGGTAGCAACGGTGTTTCTCGCCCTGATCGCCCTGGTCACGAGTGTTGCATCCTTTTGCGGGAAAAAAGAGGGTTGCAAATGATCAGTGCCAGGGGGCGAACTGTTCGCTGCATGCTGAGCCTGTCGCTGGCACTTGTTGCCGGGGTATCCGGCGCCCAGCAGGCACTGGTGCGGTCTTATGAAAACCCTGCGCTGGTTATCGGGCAGGCCTACTTGACGCATTATGGTGAGCACTGCATTGCGCTGTTGCCCATGCATGTGGCGACCGAGGCAAAGGTGGCTGCGTTTCTCAGCGAGGGAACCTCACAGCTGGGCGAGGCCGAAGCCATCAGTGACCTCGGCGATGATCTCGGCGTGGCGCAGGTCAGCGGCAACATTAGCCAGGATTGCGGTAACAGCATCTCCACCATCAGCCGCGCAATCAGCGACCTGGTGCGCGGCCAGGGGCTGGCCTCGCTGCGCTCGGTCAATAGCGACGGCACCCTGGCCAACGTGGCCGTTGCGGTGGTCGATAACGACGGCAAACTGTTCCTGCGCGTACGCCCCACCAATGACAGCGCACAGATCCGCAAGGGGCAAAGCGGTAGCCTGTTGATGGTCGGTGACAGGCCGGTGGGTATGCTGCTGTCGGTGAATTCAAGGCACGGGGTCGGCAAGGTACTGCGCTTTGACGCATTGCTGGAGCGCGCCGAGTCGCATATGGCCCAACGCAAGCGTACCAGCGCGTCGAAAACGGCAAGCCCCGGGGCCGGCAAGGCCGATATCGACCTGGCGGCCAGGGCCAATGGCGGTAACGTCACCGGCTGGAATACCCTGCCGGTGGACGCAGATCACCGCGCGGTGAATCTTGTCGGGCCGGAGACGGCACCGCCCTGGCGTGCAACGGTTGAACACTGGCCGGCAGAACTCGAGCTGGACCTTGCCGGTGAGAAAGTGATTATTTCACGCATCGAACTGGACGGGCGCGATCTGCCGGCTGCCGATGAACTGCCCGGACGGGTGGAAATTTTTGTCAATGTCAGCAGTGGCGAACGGCGCTGGCGCTCGCTGCTCAGCCGCGACGCGGAATTCGATGCCGATGGCATTGCAGTGTTTGCCTTTGCACCGACCTGGGCACGCCAGGTAAAGATTGCGATCGGCAACAGCCGCGGCGCTGCCGATGTCACCAGCCTGCGGCGGATTCGAATCAGTAATCCCTGATCAGCGGATCTTTCCTGATGCGACAAACTTGAGGTTTTCATTACGGTTCGTGAGCATCATATCGCCACTGATAGCGTTATCATCCTTGAGTGAGAGCATCCCGTTGCTCTTATGAAATACATAGGTCAAATGCGTACCCGTCACCTCGCCTGAGTGGTAACCGGAAGTAAATGTGCCTGCCTCGTGATCTTTTTTAGCTAGCGGAATAACGTACTGGTCGCCGTTGGTATCGATGTATTCCTGGGATTTTTTCTGGATGGCATCAGAGGCATCTTGATCCACAACAAGCGTCAGGTGAATCCGGTCAAGACTCATGATCGCCTCCTTGAACGCGGCCGCCTGCAGCAGCTTGTCGGCACTGGCCAACCCCGCTTCCACCGCAATCTTGTGCATGGTGCTGTTAGGGTCCTTGATCATGAGCCCGAATGCCGCCAGGCGAACATTCTGGTCCGGTTCCTCGTTGAGGATCTTTTTCAGTTTCTCGGTCTCGGCGGCCTCGGCCCGTGCCTTTTCCAGGATGTCGTCTACAGAGTCCTGCGCAAATACCCCTGTTGAGACCACCATGCCAAGCGTCATGGCGAAAACCATCATCATTGCACGCGTTAACAACATATCGTTTCTCCGTTTTTTTGTGCGTCGCGGCCTATAGTACAAACATTCGCTGTTAGACCCAAGCGGGTCAGGCATCTGGTTAAGCCAGGCGGATAGCCTGTCATGACTGTTGCGCATATTGATGGGCCACACGGCGTATATTTATTACCGCCTGCATCCGGACTACGGAATTACAGATAGCATCGCGGGGTAGATCCGTTCCAGTTGTGGCTGGATTAAAGGCATCGCGCCTGCGAGGCGCTCCTACAGAAACCCATCCACACATATCGCGGCGGGGACGCCGCTCCTACAGGTTGTTTTATTAACGGTGCGGATCGCGGCGGGGACGCCGCTCCTACAGGGTACTTTCAAACATATCGCGGATGCGATCCGCTCCTGCAAGCCGGTTTGGTGTGGATGTGGCAGGAGGCGCCAAGGTGGTGTTAGTTGTTGCCAGGGAGTGGATTGGCTTATTGCGGACAAGGTCCGCTGCTGCAATTTATTCCCTCTCCCCGGGGGAGTGGGGAAGCTCTTTTTTGGTTTGAGGAAATGGGGAATAGTTGACTGTCGTCATTGCAGGAACAGGCATATGGAGCTATATATATAGTAGGAAGAGGTGTGGCTATAGGCCACGGGAGGGTAAAGAGATGGTAACCGCAGTAAAGAAACGCAATGAGGAAAAGACATTGCAGCCGCGCCCTGTTTCGCCCGTGACGAGCCCGTGGGACAGCATGGACCGGTGGTTCGACGAGTTCGGAAGGCAGGGCTTGCTGAGTCCGTTTTCCTGGTACTGGCCGAAGGAAATGGATGCGATGGCGCCCTTCGAAGGCAGGACACCGAAGGTCGACGTGGTCGACAGGGATGACGAGGTCGTGGTGCGGGCCGAGCTGCCCGGTGTGAAGAAGGATGACCTGGAGGTCACGCTTTCGGAGCATACGGTGACGGTCGAGGCCCATACAAGCAGGGAAGAGAAGAAGGAGGAAGAGCAGTACTACAGGAGGGAAATGAGCCGTGGTGATTTCCGGCGCACGCTGCCCCTGCCTCGGGGTGTGGATGAGACAAAGGCGACAGCAAACTTTGCTGATGGTGTGCTGGAGTTGACACTGCCGAAGACGGAAAAGGCCTCGAAACGCAAGGTTAAGGTCGACTAGAGACAGGAAGTCGTGAGCGCCCGGCGGCGGCCTGCCGGGCGTTTTTTATTTTGTCGGGGTCAGGCGCCGATGGAGTAGTTTTTTGCAGGTCGGGGATATCAACAGGGTTGAGATCACGGACGCGGTTCGCTCCTACAGGGTATCGCCTCTCCATTGTGCGATCGCGGCGGGGACGCCACTCCTACAAAACGGTGCAGAAAAATGTATCCGGTCTTTTTTGGATATAGCTCCAGACCTTGCTTACTATTTCTGCTGCTGACATGTTTATATTTCCCGTACAGGGCCAAGTGTTTCAACCATTTTCAAAAGCTCTTCTGTTATCTCAATCAGCTCTTTTAACCCGGCAGTTGCATAAATCCTGGCCTGAAAGCCTGTTGCGCTGCATGTATTACAGGATGAAATGAATATTTCGTGTTGATTCTGAAATTCACCACTGGTGAGGTTCTGGTACATCCTGCAGGAGCGGCCTCCTGGCCGCGAATCGCGCCGAGGACGACGCTCCTACAGGAAGATTTATGCAATGATCGGGATAACGCATGTGCAGCACCGTATGCCAACGAAAAACGACCCTCATCAGAGAGCCCCTCTACCATGGCATCCTGCAATCTACGTTTTGCGGAAGCAACCAGTCCATCAAATTCTTTCTGGTCTGGCGGCTCCACTTTGAGC
>CAJQNP010000282.1 GCA_905479705.1 uncultured Gammaproteobacteria bacterium | reverse complement strand
TCCTGTGAAGCACCTGCGGCCCCCTCGATAAGGCGATCAAAGTTTGCTCGCATGAGTTGCACGCTGGAGCCGTCCGGGATAGTGCCGGCAAAGGTAATGGAGTGTTGTTCCTCGTCTATGCTCAGGATTGTGCGTACCGTTACCTCGTCGTCAGCACCTTCCCCCTTGAGTGCCAGCGGGAATAGCAGCCCGGTAGCAGGTAGCCCATCCGCCTTTTCACCCATGTGACTCCTGTAAAAATCCAGTGCAGGTTGTTCATTTAATTCGTACAGAACATTACCTATTGCGTGTGAAACCTGGATATCTGACTTGATGACATCCCAGCCACCCTTTGACCCGTGGGCATAGATAAGTGAATCACCATACATACCTATCGCTGAAACCCGATGACTTTTAGGTTGCCCGTTGTCCAGCACCCACGTATTGTTGAATCGACTACCATCGCCGGACATCCCGCCAGTTACCATGACCCCCTTGTCTGCCAGGGTATTGAACCCCTCTGCCAGTTTTGTTCCATTGATAAAAAGGCCGTCAGTCAGTACGAAGATGGCCCTTAGCCCGGGTGCATCCAGCTGGTTGGAAATATCACTTGCGATTATGAATGACTCGTCCGACGAGTTGATCCTTTCAGTGGCCAGCCTCAGGTTGACATCACGAAACTTCAGAATCGCCACACTGAGTGAGTTGTCAAACACGTCCTCATCAAAAATCTCGCCGGCTGTCGAGCAACCGGTAATCTTGCTTTCAGGGAATGTTCTGTACAGTTCATTTATGGCTGGCATGCAGGGTTCGTAGTCCGATGGCCCGAACACCACGATCATTGTGGATGCTGAATCAAGCGATGCATCCAGCGGGGTATTCCAGCCCGCGGATGTGTATTGATAAGTCTGTAGTGTCACCGTCTATGGTCCCGGTAAAATGCTGCTGGGTTAATGCAGGTTTTCGGAAAAAAGGGCTCTGACCCCTTAAATCCTTGTCATGGCTTGATGTATTGCCAATAACTTTCAGGTGCCTGTTTGGTTAAAATTCCCTTTGAGACGAAATCAGCTTCTGCTTTTTGTACATGCGGTGTGTTGACGTGCGCCTTGAACGCTTCTTCCGTGTCCCAGGTCATGAAAAGCAAAAAATTATCTGGATTCTGCTGCGCGCGATACCAGCGATATTCCCGCATGCCAGACTCACGAATACTGGGCAAGTAAACATCTGTCACAACCGCCTGCATCTCTTTGACCTTGTCACTATTTACCTCAAAAACTACCGTCACTGCGTAGCCATCCATTCTGCTCTCCTTAACTAACATTCGCCTGGTGGCAATTGTCGAAACAGAAACTGACATTCATTTTCTGTCAAGCTGGTTCGCGAAAGGGTCGCGGTTTCAGACCGGACCTGAAGCACTGAAAACCGGATAAATACTTGCGCGGTAATTGACCAGGCCCCGGGTTCATGCGGCGCTTGAACGCTATGCTACTCTACTTCTTCAGTAATAGACTCAAGCTCATCACCATCGTTGAAGTGCAGTCGGTACGTCACGTTGCCTTGCTTGTAGTAGGTATCATCGCCGGAACTGCTCTCCGGGGTACCACATTTTTCCTCGACTTCTGATCGGGACTGGCCGGGGATCTGGTCATCCTGGATCATGTGAGTGCCACATGTCATAGTTCCGGCTGAAGCCAGCTGGCTAGCCAGCACAAACAAGGGTAACGCCATCAGGGATAGGTACTTTTTCATAATTAACTCCTTGGTACTAGGTTATTGTCGCACACCCGGGCCTGTATCCTTTTACAAAAAAAGGGGTCAGGGCCCTTTATACCAAGCGTATCACCTCGATTTGCAGACAGCGAATCATCAGTGAAACCATCCTAGCTGGCAGCGACACAGTCGCAACAGAATTGCCGGTGCCGTTACCATGGAAGGCGTTCGCCATCAAAGGCCAGGAACTGGCCTGAGTCTGCCGGCTTGAGTTTTTCCAGGACACTCAACATGCAGTTGACACTGTACCCGGGCGTAAAGAGTTGTCCGTGAGGGACATTGCGCTGAAAGGGTTTTGACAGGGCAGTATCCGTTGTACCCGGATGCAAGGCTACAACTGCAACATTGGGCAGGGTCCGCCGCCACTCTATGGCGAGTGTCCTGAGGCTCATGTTGAGCGCTGCTTTTGATGCCCGGTAACTCACCCAGCCGCCCAGCCTGTTATCCTCGATGCTACCTACCCTGGCCGAGATGGTAGCAAATACCGCCGGCCGCCCATGCCGGAACTTGCCGTGAAGATGTTTGGCAAGTAACAAGGCAGGCAAGGCATTGATGCTCATATTCATCAGAAAGAAGGCGGGATCGATCTGCCGGACACTTTTCTCGGGACCCTGTGCCGGGGTGTGCAGGATACCCGTTGCATTGATCAACCAGTCAATCTCATCCGTTTGTGCCGCCCAGTCCCCGATCGCTGCTTCATCGGTGAGGTCCAGCGGTTGCCAGATGACCTTCGCATCATCCAGCGCGGATGAGTGGCTGTTGCAGGTCGCAATAATTTTCTCGACATCAGGCCGTCTGGCGAGCACCTCGACAAAAGCACTACCTATACCACCGGACCCACCTGCGATTACGATATTCATCAATTGTTAGCGCCGACACATTTCACAGGACCGTCGCTGCGCCCCTCCCCGCTGCGGCGACTGTCATGCTGCTCCAGTGTTTCCTTCGCCCCGGTAGCTGCAGGTATTACCACGACATGAAACAAGACGCCCCACAGGGCGACTCGCCTGCAAGCGCAGTACCTGGTCAGCCACCCGTAGCGGCATCCCCGACAACCACACTGCCTGTCATGGACGGGTGTAAGCCACAGGAATAGTTGTAACTACCCGTTGCGTTGAATGTATGACTGTACTGTTGCCCGTTGTACAGAGTGCCCGAGCGCAGCCCGTCAGCGTTACCGTTGATGGTATGCGGCATTTGGCTACCATGCACCCAGGTCACCGTGGTACCCGGTTTCACAGTTATGTTCTCGGGATTGAAACGCATGCCGTCGATGCGCACGGTGATGGTTTCACCGGCTGGCATACTCTTGCCGCTGGAAGCCGCCCCGCTGGACTGTGCGGTGTTTGTTGCAATCACTGCCTGGCTACCGACAACCGCGGGCGCTCTCTGCCTGTTGATCATTGGCCGGCCGTAGGGTGCAGCCATCATCCCGGTATAGGGAGGCGCTGGAGGGTAATACGCATACGGGGCTCTCTGTCCATAGGCCATTTGTGGTCCCATGGGGCTGTGAGGATAGTAGCCCTGTGTCATGCGCTGATTGTTCATGCACCCGGGCCCTGCAAGAATGACCTGGGGCGCGATCATCGCCGCAGCAGTGAGTGAAATAACAATGCCCGTACGCGAGCCGGTCTTGGCAAACTTGGTCATGATTCTCTCCTTTGACGTTCGGTGATAAAAAAATACATCGCGGCAAAACATCTACACACCGGATCATTTATCTTATACATTTATTGTACATATTTGTACAGTCCTTGTATAATTTTATTTTTGGCCGCTCGTGCCGCGTGAATCCGGTACAGACAGAGAGCTGCAAACCCCTGTGCACATGGCATGCGTCATTCGGAGAAGCATCGTAATTACAGCCAAAAACACCGCCTCGTCGCTACCCCGCAGCCGGTTCGCGCGGCTTGCACACCCTGGCGGACCGTACCTGCTGGCAGCACGCCTGCGTGCCAGATCCACGTGCGCGTTATCCACGAACGGTATCTGCATCGTGACTGATTCCCGAATTCCGCATCCCCGTATGCAGGTTAAATTGCATCCCGGTTGCACGCTGGCTGCAATGTTGTTGCTGGCCGGTTGCACCAGCTCACCCGGCAAACCACAAAACACGCATGTATTGCCGGAATGCGGGTGGCTACCCAATTGCATTAACAGCCAATCCGGTCGTGGCGCACAAGCCAGCGAACCGATCAGGGCAAATGCCGAACAATGGCAGGAACTCAAGGCATGGATTGCCCGCCAGGAAGGCTGGGAGATTACTGTCGATGACGGTCACTTCATGCAGGCGATTATTACAACACCGCTGATGAAATTCAGGGATGACGTGCAATTGCTGTTTCTTCCTGATGACCGGCTAATTCAGGTACGGTCTTCTTCGCAACTCGGCTTGAGTGATCTGGGCACCAATGCAAGACGCGTCGAGGCACTTCGCGACCAAATCAGACCATGAGCCAGCGGTGAGACCAGCAAGATTACAATTCGCTCACGGAAGCTGCCCAGGCCGAATCTTCCACAAGCGATGGCATACTGATGCCAGGACATCCAGATTGAGAGCGTGTTTCAAAGCTGATCTCTGTGGCACAAGGCTGAATGAACGACAGGCAGGCAGGCAGAAATTTATCCTGACACGATTGCTTTGCAGGCCGCCAAAGGCTAACCGCAACACAGGTAATTCCAGAGCTATCGTTCCAGCAGTGCCAACTTCATATTGTTAACCCGGCGAGGTACATGTCATCGGCGATATATTCCTGCAATGGATAGAAAAACACCAGGAGCACGCGCTGCTCATTGTGCCAACAATCGCATTTCTGGAAGCATGCCCCGGCATTGGCGTTTTTATCTCCGGCGCCATACTGCTCAGCGTTTGTACCGTGCTTTACACACAGGACATTGCAACCCTGCCGCAAATGTTACCGCTGGCATTTTTGGGCGCCACGCTTGCCGATCACAGCGGTTATTACATAGGCAGATGGATTGGTCCCGGATTTCACCAAACTGAATTCGTGATCAAGCGCAAGGCAATCTTCGACAGGACAGAGGCAGTGTTGGTAAAGTACGGGGAAATGGCCATCATAATTGGTCGTCTAATGACCGCGATTCGAAGCGTGGTACCTCTACTCACAGGCATCAGCGGGTTGTCACCCGCCAGGTACACACTGTATGACCTGATTGCCTGCGCCATCTGGACGACAGGACTCGGATTACTGGTCATCGGCCTGGATGGCCTGGTGGACTAGTTAATCCATGAGGTGTCGGCCCTGTCTGTGGTGAACCGCCTGTCTCGTCGAAAGAAATATCATCAGGACTGACAATGTGTTCTTCTTCGCGATTCCGTTAAACATCCTATCAGCAGCCATCAACCGGCCAGGCGTGCAAACCGCGGGGGGTGACGGTTCTGGAGGGCAGCGGTATGGTTGCCCACTGGCCGCGCACTTGCTGCAGATTTGTGTCGCGGGGAACCGGGTATTATGAATGAATGATGATACGCACAAGCACACCGGTCACGCCTGGCAGTTACGCGGGCAGGTGCGACCACGCGGGGCGGTAACGCCTCGTCCGGGGCAGGAATCGGTATGGGATTACCCGCGCCCGCCGGTGATTGTGGATGACACACGCCTGATTCAGGTCAGGTTGAACAATGTGCTCATCGCCGAGACCCGCACCGCCAGGCGGGTGCTGGAGACTGCAAGTCCGCCGACGTTTTACCTGCCACCCGAATCAGTGCAGTTCGACTGCATGCAATCTGATGCCGGGAGCAGCTATTGCGAATGGAAGGGACGCGCAACCTATTTCAGCGTCTGTGTGGAGAAGAACTGTGTGAACAATGCCGCCTGGAGCTATCCCGAACCCCATGCTGCATTCACAGCAATCAGAAATTATCTGGCGTTTTATCCAGGCCGACTTGAATGTTATATCAATGGCGAGCGGGTGCAGGCGCAGGCAGGTGGCTTTTACGGCGGCTGGATTAGCAAGGAGGTCGTCGGCCCGTTCAAAGGTGACCCTGGCACTTCAGCCTGGTAGCGCCTTCAACAAGGTGCAAGAACGGCATCTCGCGGCAAGAAGCGACTCCTGCATAAGAAAAAGGGGTCAGGAAAAAGGGCTCTGACCCCTTTTAGAGGGCACCACGGCAAACATCCTTGCTATGACCCACCTTCACCACAACGACGACAAGTTCATAGTCCTCGATGCTGTATACATTACGGTAAGAATCCTGGCGTATCCGATTCTTATCATGCCCGGATAGCTTCTTTGAACCCGGGGGCGTGGATCATTAGCCAATTGGCCAATGCGACTGATTATGCGTTGCCGTTCTTTCTTTTGCAGTATGGATTCAATTTCCTTCACCGCAGAACGCTTGATTGATACCTTATATTTTTCCACGTCGTTTCAGAACTTTAACGACGTCTACATACGGCAAGACTGGCTCTCTCACCCTGCCTTCGAAAGCAGCAAGATCCTCAGCATCCTCAATAAGGCTTGATTGCACAGCCTCATTGACCAAGTCCGACATGGATCGCTCAGTCTCTGCTGCTTTGACCCGAAGTGCCCGGTGAAGCGCTGGATCAAAATATACGGTTGCTTATCTGGGATCACTGCTCATGGGACTTTATATGGCATTGTATCGCTATAACGTCACGACGTTATTTATTCAGCCCTCTAACGTTTGAGCCAGGCCGCGCCGCCAAGAAAACAACTGCGAAGCGCCGCAACACTATCCAGCGTCGACCTGGGCGATTGGTTATGCAGCAGATAGCTTCAGCTCTTTAACCTGTTTCAAGCTGACTGTCTTCCTGGCATGCCACAAATAATAATGATCCTGCATCGCCAGCCAGCTCTCAGGGCTGCGCCCCAGGACCGGCTCGCCGGGCAACCGGACGTGGCCGGGTATGCGTCTGACTACTGACCGGTATTGGCCGCGAAATGCGTCCCCGGGGCAAGAATATGGGATCTTTTCTGAATGGCGTCGGTGAGCACAGCACCCTAGCTGGATTCGATACCCAGTTTCTTGAGCTTGCGCCATAGCGAGACCCGGTCAATGCCCAGCAGCTTGGCGGCCTCGGTACGTTTGCCATTGGCCAGTTTCAATGCCTGCAGGATATGCTCCCTTTCCTGCTCCTTCAGTGTTGTCGGGGTTGCCGCCATTTCCGGCTTGAACACACGCACACTGATTGAACCGAGATTCTGCGGCAGATGCTCGATATCCAGCTTGTTTCCCTGGGTCAGGGCAACACCGCGCTCGATGAAATTGGACAGTTCACGGATATTACCAGGGTAATCATAGTCCACCAGGCGCTGCATGGCCTCGGTACTGATCTCCTGTAAGTCACGTTCCATCATCGTGGAGAACTTGCGCAGGAAGTAGTATGCCAGCAGCGGGATATCATCACGCCGCTCCCGCAGGGCAGGTAGCGTCAAGGTGACAACATTGAGTCTGAAGTAGAGATCGTTGCGCATTTGACCTTCATCGACCGCAGCCTTGAGGTCGCGGTTGCTGGCGGCGATTATGCGTACGTCGATGTCGATGGCTTGGGTCGATCCGACCCGCATCAGTTCGCGCTCCTGCAGCACGCGCAGCAGCTTGACCTGCATGAGCAGTGGCATTTCCGCGACTTCGTCCAGAAACAGCGTGCCGCCCTGTGCTGCTTCGAAAAGTCCGATCTTGTTGGCGTTTGCACCGGTGAATGCGCCTTTCTCGTGACCGAACAGCTCGCTGGCCGCGATCTCCTCTTGCAGCGCGCCGCAGTTGAAGGCCACGAAGGGGCCCTTGGATCGCTGGCTAAAGTGATGTATGAACCTGGCCAGGAGTTCCTTGCCGGTGCCAGATTCGCCGTGGATGACGACGCTGGTATCGGTGACCGCGATCTGGCGGGCGGTCTCCAGCACCCGTTGCATACCGAGGTCCTGGGTAATGATAGATGCGCGGCTTGATATATCCTGTATGCGCTCCTTGAGCTGACTGTTCTCGCGTTTGATCCGGCGCAGCTCCAGTGCGGAACGCACGACCTCACGCGCCTCGTCAAGGCGGAATGGCTTGGCGATATAGTGAAAGGCGCCGGCCTTCATGGCGTCGACGGCTGAATCGAGTGAGGCGTGCCCGGTGATCATTATAACGGGCACGTCGGGTGTGGATTCCCGGATGTGGCGCAAGACATCCATGCCGTCGATTCCCGGCATGCGCAGGTCGGTCAGCACGACGTCAAATTCCGCGGCCTGCATCGCGGCGAGACCGCGTTCACCGTTTTCGCAGGCCGTTACGGTGTAACCCTCGCGCTCGAGGACGTGGCTCATGTTTGACAGAGCAATGGACTCGTCGTCGATGAGCAGAATATGTGGCTGGTCACCGCTCATAAGGCCTCCTGTATGTCTGTTGATGCCTGCTCGAGAGGCAGCCAGATAGAGAATCGTGCACCACCCTCGGGGCGGTTCTCGACCGTGATACAACCGCGATGTTCGCTGATTATCTCTTCGACCAGGTACAGGCCCAGACCCGTGCCTTCTCCGCCGGACTGGGTGGTAAAGAAGGGGTCGAATATTTGCAGCAGGTGATCCGGCGGTATGCCCGGCCCGTCGTCATCAACATGTATTAACATTACGTGTGTAAACTGGCTGATGCCGTTGGTGTCGCCGGCCATATTGTTTGTGTTGACGGGCTTGGACGCCTTCCAGGTGGTCTCCCGGCCGGTGATCCAGATATTCTTTGCACCGGCGTGTGTTGCGTTCTTGATCAGATTGATGAAGACCTGCTGCATGCGGTCGCGATCCACCAGCAACATCCCGTCAGTGATATCTTCAATTTGAAGGATCAAGTCCGGCGGCAGCTGGCGGTGAATCAGCAGGGCCGCCGCGCGGACAAGTTCTGCCGCGCTAATCAGCCGCATTTCCTGGTTCGAGTGGCGCACCGTGTCGAGCAGGCGCCTGACGATGCGACGCGCCCGCTCCGACTCCCCGTCGATGTGAGACAGCCATTGCTGGCATAAATCCGTGCGCTTGGTGTTGTCGTCCTCCTCCATCAGTAGTTGTACCGAGGTGGAGATGTTGGAAAGCGGGTTGTTCAATTCATGGGCTACACCCGAAACCAGCACACCCAGCGCTGCCGCCCGCTCATGGCGGCGCGTCTGGTTCTGCTGCTCGCGAAGCTGTTCGAGCATGGAATTGAAATGGAACACGAAGGACTGGATTTCCTTGTCCCTGGAAGGCAGGATCAGCGCCTGGATCTTGTCTTCGGCAAGCTGATCGAGTTGCGTTTCCAGTCGCCTGAGAGGACGGACTACCCAGTGCACCATGAAAAGGGCGCTGACGAGGCCGATCAGAATCACGGTAACCGAGGCAATCATCAGGGTTCGGGCTGCTACCCCGGTGGTTTTGGTGAGGACCCCGCGCTGACGCTGATGCATGTCCTGTGTCAGCAAGGAAAGTTGATCGCCATTGGCGCGGATGCTGTCCTGTTCAGCGGTGCGCGCGACGGCGGGCTGGCTGGCATACTCGCTCAGCTGCATGCTGTAACTGTCCAGCGACTGCCCCAGCTGCTGCAGTTCCTGCGGGCTGGTGATGTCAGAGAACACGCGCCCCCCTTTGGCAAGCGCACCCTGCGCCAGCTCGAGTTGCTGCCCTAGCTGATCCAGAAGATTCGCATCATGGTAGAGGAACAGGTTCTTCTCGTCCCGGCGTATTTCCTGAATTGCCACGTACAGGTCGTCGACCGCCCCGCCTTCCACGATATGGGTCTGCAGGTAGTACAGGTCGGCGATCACCACGGCAACGAAAATCAGCAGGGCACCTGTGGAGAACCCGTAGGAGGTGAGGACTTTGCTGCGCAGGCTGGTCATCGCGGCGGGGCACCTGTCCCGAAACTAAACGCGTTACATATTACAACACTGTTGCAACGTGTTACCAGCTTAAGGGGGCTAGGCGTTACAATATGTAACAGTTATTCGAGGGGGCCTTTCTGTAACCCATTGTTTTTAATGCAAACCGAATTATGGCACGTTCAATGCATATATTTCGGGTAGATTATTCAACAGGAGTACGTCATGAAAAAGCTAACCGAAACCATGAAAGAAATGCTGGATGCCCTGGCCTGCGCCCACGCCGGTGAATACCTGAGTGCGGGCGAGAAGACAGCGATTCTGTCCCGGAAGTCGAGCACAATCAAACCAGAGCCCGTGGTTACCGAGGCCGTGACGGGCTGTGCCGAGCCCGCCAGGGCCAGCAGCAATGCACGGCAAGTTGCGCTTTACCTGGGCAGCGAGCTGCCACCCGCAGTGATGGAATATGTCATCGAGACCTGTTCCCGTACGCAGCACGATCTCACGGTGCTGACCTTCCAGTCCGAAAACTCGGGCCGGGCCCTGCTGGATCCGTACCAGCAGGCGCTTGAGGCGGCCGGTGTCGACATGCAGCTGGAGAGCCTCACTGGCGACGAGCCTGTCGCCGGCCTGCGGCGGTATCTGCGCAGCCACCCGGAAGTCGCGTTCCTGGCCTGCAAGGATGCTGGTTACCTCGGGCGCAGCTACCTGCATGGTTCCCAGAGCCAGAAGAAGAACACCCTGCCCGTACCAGTGGTGGTCATCACCACCGCGGGTGAGAATAGTGGCACGCGGGGCCAGCTGGCTTCGGACAAGAACAGCAGCGGTGAAGCGGTCGCCTGAGGACGGAATTCCGTATAAAAAGCGGGCCATTCTGTTAGAATTGTCGAGATGTGCATGCAGGGCTGGATCCAGTGCATGCATGCACTTCCCGATGTAAACTCAAGCGTGGTTGCAGTGTGCTAGAAAAATTATTTCCGTTTCTGCGATGGTTCCCGCCCAGCGGGGAAAATCTGCGTGCAGACGGGATCGCCGGCATTACGATTGCGATGATCCTGGTGCCACAGAGTATGGCCTATGCATCACTGGCAGGCTTGCCCGTCGTTTACGGTTTGTATGCCTCCTTCCTGCCGGTGATTGTTGCATCCCTGTGGGGTGCATCGCGCTTCCTGCATACCGGGCCAGTCGCCATGCTGTCACTGATGTCTGCAGCGGCGATCGAACCGCTGGCCAGTCGTGGTACCGACGAGTTCATCCAGTTCTCCATATTATTGGCCTTGATGGTGGGTGTCCTGCGCCTGGCGCTGGGTCTGTTTCGCATGGGTGTATTGATCAACCTCGCCTCCCACCCGGTGATACTCGGATTCACCAACGCTGCAGCGCTGATTATCGGCCTGTCGCTGCTAAACAGTTTCCTGGGAGTACCCATGCCGCGCTCGGAGAGTTTCCTCGCCGACCTGTGGCAGGTGATACAGCAGATTCCCGCCGTGCACGGCCCGACACTGCTGTTTGGGCTGGGCACACTGGCGACCTTGTACGGGCTGCGGGCACGTTTTCCGAAATTGCCCGGCGTGCTGATTGTTGTCGTTGTCGGCACGTTGATCAGCGCCAGTCTCGGTTTCGAGAAGATCCGGGTAGTTGAGCCGCAGCAAATTGCCGATGAGGCGGTGCGATCCGGCTTCGAGTCACTGATGGTCGAACAGGCCCGGTTGAACCAGGTCAAGGCAGAGCAGAAGGCCATCGGTGACCGTCTCCAGGACCTTGCCGGGGGAGACCGGCAGGCCTATAACCTGCAGGCAGAAATACTACGCCTCAACGGCGAAGAGAGCAGCCTCAAGCACAGCCTGTACAGAAAGCGTATCGACATTCACCAGATCGCACTGGTGCCCGAGTTGCAGGACGACGGTCAGCTGCATTATCAGATTGCCGGGCAAACCGGCCCTTTCACCACTGTCTGGCGCTGGTCCGGCTACACCGACACCCGGTTCGAGCTATCGGCCGGTGGTGCTATCGTGGGCAGTATCCCCAGCGGACTGCCGGGTTTCAGTGTGCCGTCACTGGATCTCGGAATCATGTCCGATCTGTTTGCCCTGGCATTCATTATGGCCATGATCGGCTTTATGGAAGCAACCTCGATCTCCCGCGCCCTGGCTGCCAAAACCCGGGAGAAACTTGATCCCAACCAGGAACTGATCGGGCAGGGTCTGGCCAATATCGTCGGTAGTTTCTTTCAGTCGTACGTCGTCAGTGGTTCATTTTCACGCTCGGCGGTTGCTGCCCGGGTTGGCGCGAAGACCGGTTTTTATGCCGTTGTGAGTGCGCTCGGCGTGTTGCTGGTGATGATGTTTCTGACGGACTACCTGTACCACCTGCCCAAGGCGGTACTTGCCGCAATTGTCATGAACGCCGTATTCGGTTTGATTGACTACAAGTCGATGGTGCATGCCTGGAGGGTGCGCCGTACCGACGGAATTGTCGGCCTGGTCACCTTCGTCACAACGTTGATTATGGCACCGAAGCTCGCCGACGGTGTGCTCGTGGGGGTGGTGTGTACGATTCTGCTGTTTCTCGCCGGGACCATGAAACCGCGCAGTGAAGTGCTTGGCCGGCGTGCCAATGGTTCACTTGCCGGAGCGGCCAGTCATGATCTGGCGCCGATCAGTGAAAATTACGTCGTCATGCGTTTCGATGCGTCACTGGTATTCATTAATGCTGCACATTTCGAGGAGGCCGTTCTCAAGTCGCTGAGCGAATTCCCCAAGGCCCGCGCCATACTCATCATCGGCCAGGGTATCAACCGTGTTGATGCGACCGGTGAGGAAAAGCTGCGGGCAATGGCGCGCGACCTGCGGGCGGCTGATATCACGCTGATGCTGGCTGGTCTGAAGAGGCAGGTTCGCGAGTCGCTGGAAAGGGCTGATCTGCAAGAGGTGATTGGCGAGGAGAATATCTTCGGCAACAAGGAAAGTGCGCTGAGGGCGCTGGAACAGCGTTATCCGACAAGCAGTATAGGTTGAATAAACGCTATTGCCCCTGAAACCCGCAGCCATTGTGCAGTCGCTGTCACTGCCTTCCAGCCGGACCATACCTAAGCCTCGCCCAATTGGACCGCACTGACATGAAAGGACCTCGCTCTAGTGCCCTTCCCCCTGCCCATTCGTGCCTCTGGCCCAATCGATACCCCCAAAAGCATGTGAACCTGCATGCATGGCTGTTGCTTCGGGTAACATCAACTACGCTGTAGTAGCGATCAAGACAAACCAGGCCTGGAATCTCGCTCCACCTGCAGCAACTCCCTCTGCACGAAAAGCATCTAAGGTGTGGACCCAGGATGGCATTCCGCCCGATCGGATCATGATCAATCCTGCCGTGCCTGCTGGCGAATCACTCTTTGTTACGACTTGACATGACCAGGCACTGCCAGCCTTCGAGGCAGACACTGTCTTGCGGAGTGCCATACGGCACGCAAGTCGCCAAAATCCAAACCTCACAGCATCTATTTTGCCGGCGAATGAATTTCCGATAGTTCGGCACGCGCCTGACTGCTCTGCTCACTACAACATGCTGTTGTGAGCAACATTGCCGTTCCGTGACAGCAAAGCAATTACCCGTTTTTAGTTCTCAACCAATCAGAATCTGGAAACATTCGGGACGTTATCCCTGGAAGCATGAAACTCCCGGTTGGCTACATGCCCGCCCTTTTCCTGCATTTGCTGCTTTCGCTTTTGCAGTCGCGAGAATTCCCACATGGTAAGCACAAGGCCAATCAGCAGCATGCTGAATACAAAGATTGCTGGATACAGGATATCTGGTTCGTTCATGACACTTCCCTCCTGGCTGCAAGAACAGCTAGCTTGAAGTAGATACCGAACGCGAGAATGGAAGGAA
>CAJQNP010000281.1 GCA_905479705.1 uncultured Gammaproteobacteria bacterium | reverse complement strand
GAACTAAAGCGTGTTATCAGCCGTTTGCTGGAGGGGTCAGGATAGCCTGACGTAACATTCTTCACAGGCGTAAGTACGTATTCGCTTCTAGTTGCATCCTTTCGTTGTTTACACAGCAACCCATTCGCGCCTGCAAGGCGCTCCTACACAATCAGGAACACCTGCAGGGGCGCCTTGCAGGCGTGCACGGTTTGAGAATGGTCGCGGATGCGATCCGCTCCTGCAGACGTATCAATCTGGTGTTGATCCGGTCAGGTGCACCGCGCCGTATTATGACCTACCTCGCCACCACCGTTGCGTCGGATTACGCAGACTTTAACTCGACCTACCATGCACAGCGAAACCGTAGGAGCGCCTTGCAGGCGCGAAGCTGTCGTGAAACACGTTATGGGTATCGCATAATCCAGGAGTGATCGAAACAGGTGTAGAGGCGATTCGCAGCCGCGACCGTATTCCGTCCAGGTACTGAGAATTTTCATGCGGGCAAAAAAAAGCGGCTGGTTAGGGAGCAGCCGCTTAGAGTGGGGGATGTTAAGGCAAGATGATTGCGATTACCTAAAGTATGGGAGGCATGTGAGTGGAGAAACTCGTTTTGCAACCATCCTGTAACGGGGTAAATCATCACTAAAAATGGCCGCGCTGTAAATGTGGCATGATGTCGCGCGACAAATTGTCGCAGAACTATTCAATCGGACAGCTATGCAGGCAACAGGCAATCACGCCTCGGGCCGACTGAAGAGTTCTCGCAACGCCTTGTTCAGCGCGGGCAATGCCTCAGGCACCTCGATATCCATCACCTGGTCGGTGATCCACTTGTTGTCCTTCTCGCCCATCACGGCCGTGACGCATTCACCGAAATAACGCTTCATGGCATAGCCGGGTTCACCGTCCGGCATGGGGCACTCGGCGTAGTTGGCGCCACGCTCGTTGATCAGCTCAATCAGGGACTGGCGGTAATCGCCCGAACCCTCGGCATCCGCACGGTTCTCCTGCATGGTATTGGCGAGGTGTTTCGCCAGCGAGGTGATGAATTCCTGCCGTTCACCGGCATCCAGCGCCTCGGATTTTTTGCGATCCGTCAGGTGCAGCAGGAAGGCAAGGTACTCCGCGATGACGTCCATGCGCTGCGAACGCGTATCCGTCTGAAAACCCTCGTTCTCGAGATTCAGCAACCCCTGCTGGGCGATGCGCCACAGGATAAAGGCAGTCGCACTGCCGATCTCGTCCAGCGTGCGTTCCCTGCCCTTGTTACTCCACTTGCTCTTGACTCTCACTTATCACTCCTGAACAGACTATTTCCATACCGTTTAGTTGGGATATGCACGTATGTTTGGCACATGCTGCATTGCAAAACCAAACCTGCATCAAGGTTAATCGGACCTGCAGGAGCGCCTTGCAGGCGCGAATCAGGCTAACAGTTATTCGCGCCTGCAAGGCGCTCCTACCCCAGTGGATACTTCCGCGGAAACCTGTAATAGCCAGCGGTATAGCCGCCATGCAGGCCGCATGCTAGCATGGACACCTCACTGGTTTCAGCAAGGTTATCGCCGTGTCAGTAACCTGTAAGTCCACCGCTCCCGCGCCGCCCACCCACATAGACGACCTGGCGGCAACACTCGAGGCAGTCCGCAGCAACTGCCATATCGTCGATGCGCAATACGCGACCGATTACACCCTGTGCGTCTACCTGCTAAAGATGCGCGAGTATTACCGTTGGGAACACAACCTGCCGTTCGGCGCCAGGCTGCCGCACAAGGCACTCACCGACTGGCTGTCGCAGCGCGAGACCCGCTGGGAAGCACTGCAGGACAATGACTTTCACCCGGTACCCGTCATGGACACGCACCATGACCCGTTCGAGGCGGAGACTATCAACCACGCCCTGAACAAGCACGGCTATGTCTACAGTAGCGGCTACGGTCACAGCATGAAGCCCATGTTTTTTCTCGGTGAACTGGAATCCCGGCAACAGTACAACGGCTACACCCTTGTGGTATCAGGTCGCGAACATGCACGCGATCTCGCCTCGCCACCGGCCATGAGCCAGGGCAAGACCATCTTCGTGAGGCGCGAATCACTGCGCCGCATGCTCTGGGAAAAGATCGAGGAATGGAACTGGAACAAACCGGCCAACGCCATGCAAAACGCACTGGGCTGTTATGACTTCGAAGGTGACGCCGAGGCCTCACTGGATGCCATGACGGATAACGAGGTGCAGTCGGTTATCCTCCACGAGATCGGCGAGGTCATGGCCGGCGAGCGACTCGGCGACGAGTGGGAAGCCATGCTTTCCGGGCTGCCACACAGCAAGGCAGAAATCATGGTGCGCGCCGTGCGCGACCACCTCGCCGATGCCCTGTCCACCCTGCCCGGTCTGCTGCAACGGGACAATGCCGCGTCACTGCATTTTTACATGGGCAACATGGCCAACATGCGCAAGCAGCTGTTTCCCGGGCTGGTCGCGGCCTATGATATCTGGACTGCGACCGGGGACACGCGGGAAATCGAGCGGCTCCTGGCTCAATCCGAAACACACTGGCTTACACTGGCCGGGCAGATGCTTGATATCCATCGCTCACAGGGCAGCGACTGCCAGGCAGCACTGGTTGAACTGGTCGAGGCAAACACACTATAACCACCACTGACAGCCCAGATCACCATGACAGCGAATACCCGCGTACACACAACACCCCTGAAAACCATCAGGGAGGTCAAGGCAAACACCTTCATCTTTGAGAAACCCAATGCACTACCGCTGGATATCTGCAACGAGATGGTGCGCCGTTTCGAGGCCAGCCCGGATGAACAGTACGCCGGCCGTGTCGGACAAACCATCCAGCAAGAAACCAGCATCAAGCGTTCCACCGACCTGGTGGTCAGCGGCAAGGAACACTGGAAGGATATTGACCGGGAACTGTTCCGTTCACTGGGACAGGCCATCGTCGAGTTTCGTGAAACCTACCCGTTTTTCAAGGGCCCGTTCAAGGACAGCGGTTATGCCATCCAGCGCACCGACCCGGGCGAGTTCTATCACTGGCACATCGATGGCGGCAGCCATGAATTCAGCCAGCGACAACTGGTCGCGCTCTGGTACCTGAACGACGTCCCCGGCCCGGGCGGCAGAACCGAGTTTTCCTACCAGGACGTGCAGGTCACACCAAAGGCCGGCACGCTGCTGCTGTTCCCACCGTTCTGGACGCATGAACACCGTAACTCCACGCTGCAGCAGGGTGTTAAATACATTGCCACCACCTGGGTGATATTTGCCTGACGCCCTCGCCTGTTCATGAGAATCACGGAGCCGTCGACAGCCGACGAGTTTGCAGGCTATTACGCGCTGCGCTGGAAGATCCTGCGCGCGCCGTGGAAACAGCCGCGCGGCAGTGAACAGGATGACGTGGAGGACAGCTGCCAGCACCTCATGGTGGTGAACGACGATGATCGCATCGTCGCCGTCGGCAGGCTGCAGTTCAACAATATCCGCGAGGCGCAGATCCGCTACATGGCCGTGGCGATCAACGCGCAGCGTCGCGGCATCGGCTCGCGACTGCTGCTGGCACTGGAGCAGCGCGCACGCGAACTGGGTGCCTCACGCGTGGTGCTGGACGCACGCGAGCAGGCGCTGCGTTTCTACCGCAAGCACGACTATGTCGTGCACGGACCCGGCCATACCCTGTTCAATGCCGTCACTCATATACAAATGACGAAGACATTTGATCATCAGGCACGCTAGCCGTCTCCGCCCGGCCCTGCTCATAGAGAAAACCCTTCACCCGCGAAATGAAGTGCTTGTCATCGACCACGGTCTCGTCAGGTGACGCGGTCACCGATTCAGGCATTGCCGGCCCGGACACCACAGGCTCGAGCTTCAGCGGTTCGGGCGTTGGCGATGCGACGGATTTCTCGCGCAGCGCCAGCAGGACAGCGTTGCCTGGCTGGATGCGCAGACCGCGATTGATAAAACGTCTGGCCATCAGGTCGTTCTGTTCCTCCAGCATGCGGGTAGACAGCGTGATGTAGCGCTGCACGATCTGGTCGATGCCCCGTGTCGCCTCGGGATTGCCGGGTGCCAGCCGCAGTGCACCCTGGAAATAGTGATAGGCACTGTCGTTGGGCGGCATCAGCAGGCGATGCTCGGCGAGTGCCAGGCGGCCCGCTGCAAGCAGGTCCTGCAGCTCATCCGCAGGGCTGGCCTGCGCAGGCACGCCGACCGGCGGCGTATCCATGTGGCGCGCCTTGCCGGCAAGCAAGGTGCCGGCGCCTGGCGCGGGCAGTTCCTCGTCCGCCACCTGTTGCGGCCCCACCCCGGCGTCAGCCCCGTCGCTGGCCCGGGTCGCCATCCCCATCGCCTGCTGATGCCCAGCAGACGGGTCCTGAAGGTCATCGGCCCGTGCCGCCGCTGCGTACGCATCGACCTGCGGCGACTGCGGCGCCGCGGCGGGCTCGGCTGTCAGGCCACTAGCAGCCTGTGCAGGCAGCTTCTCGTCTGCCACCAGCGGCGGTCCCATCCCACCGGCCGCCCTCTTGGCGGTCACGACCGTCGACCCGGTTGTCTGGCGATCCCCAGCAGGCGGGTCCTGCTGGTCATCGGTCCGCGCCGCCGGCGCGTGTACCTCGAACTGCGGCGACTGCATCACCGTGGCAGGCTCGGCTGTCAGACCACTAGCGGCCTGTGCAGGCAGCTTTTCGTCTGCCACCTGCGGCAACGCTACCTCGCCGGCCGCCTCGATCGCGGGCATGCCCGGTAACCCGGTCGCCCGTCTCTCCTCCCCGGCTTCCTGTTCTGTTGCCAGAGGCGGCCTGGCCTCTCCCACCTGTGTGACATCTACTTCCGGCGTCGATACCGTGCGGTTCAGGCCGGCAGATATCAGCCCGACAACCAGCAGGACGAGCGCTGCCTGTCCGGCGCGCAGGCGCAGGCGATCATGTCGCACATCGTCTGGCTGCGATGCCGGCACGGCGGCCGGCTCACACACCGGTGCCGATTCAATGTCCGGCTCGGGTGGCGTCTCCAGCGTGTCCGTGTTCGCGGCCACCGCGGTCGTCTCTGCCCCGTCCGCGGAATTCGAGCGCACCAGGGACATGGTGGCGCGCTGCTTGCGCCGGATGGCAAGCTTGTCGAGTTCGTTGCGCGACTGCGTCGGCTTGCTGCCCGGCGCAATGGCCAAACCGCCATTGGCGACACGCTGCATTTCCATGGGCTGCAGCCATTCCGACCCCATTTCTTCAGCAATCGTGTGCACCTCGCGATGCCCGATGGTCTGGCAGCCCTTGCCGTAGCCAAGCAGCAGCAGCCGATTGCACAGCTTGTTGATGTGGCGCGGCACACCGGCGGTGTACTGGTGGATGTCACGCACGGCCGCACCGGTAAAGGTCGGGCGGCCCAGCCAGCCGGCGCGCGTGAGCCGGTATTCGATGTAGTCGCGGGTTTCCTGCAGGTCGAGCGGGACCAGCTGGTAGCTGGCGATGACGCGCTGCTGGAAGTAGTCCATCTCAGGCTTGGCCAGCAGTTCGTGCAACTGCCCCTGGCCGACCAGGAACAGCTGCAGCAGCTGTTGCGAATCGATCTGCAGATCGGTCAGCAGGCGCAGCTCATCCAGGGCATCGCACGGCAGGCCCTGCGCCTCGTCGATGACCAGCAGCGAGCGCTTGCCCTTGTCGTGCAGCGACTCGAGGTATTTCTTGATGCGGAAGCGGAGTGTCGCCCTGTCTTGCCCCTCCGCCTCGATATCGAAGGCGTAGGCCACGGCACGCAGCAGGTTGTCGGGATCGAGCTGCGCCGCCGCGATGTGCACGGCCACCACGGCGCCGGTGTGCATGCCGGTGATAAAGGATTCCACCAGCGTGGTCTTGCCGGTGCCCGGGCGGCCGGTGACCATCACCATGCCCTCACCGAGATTCAGCGCGTATTCCAGATACTCCCGTGCCTGGCGATGACCCAGGTGCCTGTAACAGAAATGCGGGTCCGGCGTCAGACTAAAGGGGTTGCTCTGCAGTTGGTAGAAGGATTCGTACATAATATTAAGTACTGCGTTATAGCTGACCAAGAATTTCGATTTGGACGCATTATAACCTAAAACAGTATTTTTTCTAGGGGATTTATTTGGAACGGGTTGATTTTGTTCGTCATTTTTATGACGCACGGGTGGCTTGTGGTATTTATACGGTGGTAAGTGCGTTATTCATTCGCGCCTGCAAGGCGCTCCTACACCCATTGGCAAGGCCGTGTAATCATCAATTGATGCGCGTTGTCGATGCGACCGATTCAGTCCCTGTCGCGGATGCGATCCGCTCCTACACTCGACAAACACTTGTAGGAGCGGATCGCATCCGCGACTTTGCACAGGCCTTGAACAAACGTGCAGGGGCGCCTTGTTTATGCCCGGTGCCTGATCGGGTACAGGCGCGAATGACGAACGCGACGCGCGACTATCTCAGCAGGCCCATCTCAACCGCCACGGCACGCAGTGCCTCGTGTGCCGGATAAGACTCACCGTGTTGTTCAAGATGGAACTTCCAGTCGGCAAACTCGGCTGCCTGCTCGGGATGGGTACCCTGGCAACCCAGCAGCGTCACCACCGCATCACCGACCTTCCACGGGCCCTCGCCCTTTACGGCACCCGCGGCGATACAGATGCCTTCGTCCTCGGGTAACCGGTCCCAGTACGGCCGGAAATACAGCACGCCCTCGGGATGTTGAAAGCAGGCAATCATGACCTGCCGGGTGTTATCCGGGTAGCGGATCAGTAACGGGGATCTCAGCGTAAACAGATCGGCCATGCCCTGCTCGCGGTCGTGGTAAACAGCCTGCTATGCCAGCACCAGTTCCGTTTCCAGCATCTCGCCATTGGTATCGATATGCAGCTCCCTGGCGGTGGGCACACGTGCCAGCACGTAGGCCGACAGCAACACCATCAAGCCTTCATTGTCGTTGTGCATGGCGGTCAGCATCTTGTCGCCGACGATCTGGCAACGTTGTTCCTGGTTTGGAAGATCGACCCAGTCGCGACTCATCTGCCAGCCCTTGTCCATATCACTGTCCAGCTTGTCGAAGAAATCACCGGCCTCGGCGATGATCTGTTCCGGCACCTTGACGGGATAGGTCTTGTTTTCAATTACAACTTTTAAAATCATGCGGCTGGTCTTATGCTAATTGGCAGGAAATGCTGGCGAATAATTCTAGCGCATAGCAACCACGAGTGCAGGATAAATCATGCTGATACAGATCAAGGGCGTACTGGACCAGGAGCAACTTGCTGTTGCGCATCAGCTTATTGCCAGCGGCCGGTTTACCGACGGCAGCAGTTCTGCCGGCATGGCCGCACGCCGCGTCAAGCACAACGACGAGTTGCAACTGCCGCAGAAGCAAACGGGCGAACTGAACAACCTGGTCATGGGCAGCCTGGTGAACAACCCGGTGTATCGCAGTGCCGCCATGCCACTGAAGGTCGCCGCACCCTACTACGCGCGCTACACAGCAGGCATGACCTACGGTGATCACGTCGATGACCCGATCATGGGCCAGGGCGCAGAGTTGTATCGCTCTGACCTGTCGGTCACCATCTTTCTGAACGGCCCGGATGACTACGACGGCGGCGAACTGACCATCCAGACAGCGTTCGCAGATCAACAGGTCAAGCTGCCCGCCGGCGATGCCGTACTCTATCCATCGTCAAGCATTCACCGTGTTGCGGAAGTTACGCGCGGCGAACGGCTGGTCGCGGTCAGCTGGATTCAGAGCGTGATCAAGGAACCGGAACGGCGCGCGCTGTTGCATGACATGAACCAGGCACGTGAAACCCTGCTACAGGAACAACCGGACGCCGCGGTCACGGCACAGGTGAATCATTCCTACATCAACCTGGTGCGCATGTGGTCGGAGATCTAGTCGCACAACGAAAGCGCAAGCGGTTATCAGAAAGGTTCGCGCCTGCAAGGCGCTCCTACGCCAATTGACACACCTGCAGGAGCGGCTTGCAGCCGCGAATCTGTTTGAAATCTGTCGCGGATGCGACCCGCCCCTGCACCACGGCATGCGCCTGTAGGAGCGGATCGCATCCGCGACTTTACACGAAACCTGCTTAATGAGTAGGAGCGCCCTGCAGGCGCGATTCATGTTACTGCAGGATCAATCAGGCCTTGTCATTCCCGCGCAGGCGGGAATCCAGTCGTCGTTAGCACCTGTGGTTATTTCCCTGGATTCCCGCCTGCGCGGGAATGGTGGTCGTGTGATGTCTGCGTGGGCATGACGGCTGTGTGGTGCCCCTGCGTGGCAATAATGTCCCTGAGTGGAGATGACAGTTGTGTGGTCTTGTTGCACGGGCGTGAGCGTTTCTAGCTAAGAAAGTCGCTATTCATCAGCCACCGGCCCCACATTCATACCGACAGACAAACGCAGCCCCGTACCACGGTGTGTCGTCACCTCGTGTAACAGGCCCGGTGCAAACATCACCAGCTTGCCGGCCGCGGGATGAACGCTGACCCGCTCATCGCCATCATGCAGCACGAGGTCACCG
>CAJQNP010000280.1 GCA_905479705.1 uncultured Gammaproteobacteria bacterium | reverse complement strand
AACAGGCGCCCTGATGAGGTCTATCTCATTGTATTTATGGTAGTTGTTAAGATGATTGCCCGGCTGCCACGTCATCATAGAGCACGACAAGGCGCTGCAGGGCTGTGATGGTAGCGATCGGGAGGGGGTAACCGGCACGCCAGCGTGCCAGGGCATCGTGTTTGGCGGTGCCGCTGATCAGCACCAGGACCTGCTGGCTGTTGCTCAGGCTGGCGCGGCTCAGGCTGACGCGCTCGGGAGGTGGCTTCGGTGCATCGAAAACCGCGTGCACGGCTTCATCCTGTGGATGTTGATGGCCAGGAAACAGGCTGGCGGTATGACCGTCTTCGCCCATGCCCAGTAGCACGAGGTCAAACGGCAGGGCCGGCTCGATGATCGCGGCATACTCGTGCGCCGCCGCGGTTGCACCGAGTTCAGCGGGCATCATGTGAATATTGTCTTTCGGTATGTCTACATGAGACAACCATGTGCGGGTCGCCATGAGGCTGTTGCGTGCTTCGTTATCGGCTGGCAGGCAACGTTCATCTCCGAAATACACTTGCCAGCGTGGCCAGTCAGTCTCGGCAGTTGCCAGTTGCTGATAGACCTGTGCCGGCGTGCTTCCGCCGGCGAGCACAATTCGAAACTGTCCATGTGCAGCAATTGCCGCTTGTGCAGCTTGCAGGATGATGGCGCTGGCCCGTGAGGCAATCTGGTCTGCGTCGGCAAGTCGCTGCCACTCGGTCGTCATTTCAGTCGACGCTGCAGGCCTTGCAGGGTCGCCATGCGCGACCATCACGTGACATCAGTGCCGCGGCTTCATCAGGGCCCCAGCTGCCGGCTGCATAGTTTGGAAAGTCGCGCGGTGGCAAGGCATGCCACACGTCCAGAATGGGTTCTACCAGTTCCCAGCCGGTCTCGATGACGTCGGCGCGCTTGAACAGCGTCGGATCACTGTTCATGCACTCGTAGAGCAGGGTTTCGTAGCCTGTCGTCGGACCGTCACCAAAGTAGTCCTTGTAACTGAAGTCCATCTCGACCGGGCTGAGTTGCGGCACGGTGCTGGGGACCTTGGCGTTAAACGACAGGCCGATACCCTCGTTGGGCTGGATACGCAGCACCAGCGTATTCGGCGGCACCTGTTCGCGGCGCACCAGGGAATCACGAAACATCATGTTGGGCGCCTCTTTAAACTGCACCACGATCTCGGTGTAGCGTCCCGGCAGACGCTTTCCGGTGCGCAGATAAAACGGCACGCCGGCCCAGCGCCAGCTGTCGATCAAGACCTTCATGGCAACAAAGGTCTCGGTTGCAGAATCACCGGCGACGTGTGCCTCGCTGCGATAGCCGGGCACCGGTTCGCCCTTGCTGCTGACACCCTCGGCATACTGCCCGCGCACCACGTCGGTCAGCACCTGCTCAGGCAGGATCGGCTGGATGGCGCGCAATATCTTTGCCTGTTCATCGCGTACCGCGTTGCCATCGAGCGAGTTGGCCGGTTCCATGGTGACTGTTGATAACAGCGCCAGCAGGTGGTTCGGCACCATGTCGCGTAAAGCACCTGCCGTATCGTAGTAGCCGCCACGTGTTTCCACGCCGATGGACTCGGCCACGGTAATTTGCATGTGATCTATATATCTGTGATTCCAGATCGGTTCGACCGTGCTGTTGGCGAAGCGGTACATCAGGATGTTTTGCACCGTTTCCTTGCCCAGGTAGTGATCGATGCGATAGATCTGGTCCTCGTTGAAGGCAGCCTGCAGAGTGCGGTTCAGGGCGCGTGCCGATTCGAGGTCACGGCCAAAGGGCTTTTCCACCACCAGGTGACGCCACTGGCCGGCGCTTTCAGCAGACAGGCCGGCGGCATGCAGCTGAGTGGCAATGTCGCCGAAAAAGTCCGGTGGTGTGGCGAGGTAGTACAGACAGTTGCCACCCGTGTGATAGTCACGATCGATCTCGTCGATCAGGGTCGACATGCGGGTGTAGGTATTCGCCTGCTGAAAATCACCGTTGAGGTAATGAATGCGCTGCAGCAGTTCCTGCCAGAGGTCATCGTTCATCGCCTTGCTGACGTGCGGGCGAGCGTTTTCATCAATGTATGCCCGGTAATCCTTCGCGTCACGGTCGCGGCGGTCCACGACAATGATGCGAAAGTTCTCTGCCAGCAGGCCATCCGTCATCAGGTGATACAGGGCAGGAAACAGCTTGCGCCTGGCAAGGTCACCGCCGGCGCCAAAGATCACCATGATACCCGGCGGTGCCGGTTGTACCTTGCTGCGGTCCGGTGTCACAGAACTCACTTGTCGCTCGCCGGTTTTTCGTGGTGGCCGCCAAACTCGTAGCGCATGGCGGACAGCAGCTGGTTGGCAAAGTCCGCCTCGTTGCGTGAATTGAATCGGTCGTAGAGCGCCGCACTCAGTACGTGCACCGGCACGCCTGCCTCGATGGCTGCGATGTTGGTCCAGCGCCCCTCGCCGGAATCCGATACTGCGCCGGAAAAATTGTTCAATACAGGGTCCTTGTTGAGCGCGCTGGCGGTCAGGTCGAGTAACCACGACGATACTACGCTGCCGCGTCGCCACAGCTCGGCGACCGCGCCGACGTCTATGTCGTACTGAAAGTCGCGCGGTTCACGCAGGGGCGCAGTCTCTGCATCCTTGTCATGTGATTGCTTGCCGACGTTGGCATGCTTCAGCAGGTTAAAGCCCTCGGCATAGGCAGCCATGATGCCGTACTCGATACCGTTGTGAACCATTTTCACGAAATGCCCGGCGCCGGCCGGACCACAATGCAGGTAGCCGCTCTCGGCGGTTGCGTAGTCTCCGTCCCGGCCTGGCGTGCGCTCGATGTCGCCATGTCCCGGCGCTAGTGCCGCAAACAGCGGGTCGAGGCGTTGCACGATGTCGGGCTCGCCGCCGATCATCAGGCAGTAGCCGCGCTCCAGTCCCCACACGCCACCGCTGGTGCCGACATCAAGGTAGTGCAGTTGTTTCTCTGCAAGTCTGTCGTGGCGTGCAATATCATCCTTGTACCAGGTGTTGCCACCGTCAATCAGCGTGTCACCCGGTGACAGGTGTGGCACGAGGTCATCGATCACGCGATCGACAATGGCGGCCGGCAGCATCAGCCAGATCGATCGCGGGGCCTCGAGCTTGCCAACGAGGTCGG
>CAJQNP010000279.1 GCA_905479705.1 uncultured Gammaproteobacteria bacterium | reverse complement strand
AACCACGAGTGGGTCGACAGGACCACCGATGAAGTCTTCAAGGGTAAAACCGTGGTGGTGTTTTCACTGCCGGGCGCTTTTACCCCGACCTGTTCATCGACACATGTGCCTCGCTACAACCAGCTGGCACCGACGTTCGACCAACACGGTGTCGACGAGGTGATTTGTATCTCGGTGAACGATGCCTTTGTCATGAACGAATGGCGCAGCGAGCAGAAGGCTTTGAATGTCACCTTTCTGCCTGATGGCAATGGCGACTTCAGCCGCGGCATGGGTATGCTGGTATCGAAGGATGACCTGGGCTTCGGTGAGCGGTCCTGGCGCTACTCTATGCTGGTGAAGGATGGCGTCATCGAAAAGATGTTCATCGAGCCGGATGTTCCCGGTGATCCCTTCGAGGTCTCCGATGCGGACACCATGCTGGCCTGTGTTGCCCCCGGAGCCAGGAAGCCGCTGGATGTCACGGTGTTCAGTCGTGAAGGTTGTCCTTACTGTGTGCGCACCAAGGGCATGCTGCACGACGCCGGCATCCGCTTTGAGGAGCTGGTCCTTAATCGGGACTATACCGAGGCTACGCTGCGTGCCGTCTCGGGACGCTCTACGGTACCGCAGGTGTTTATCAACGGCGACTACATTGGTGATTCTGAAGCCCTGGAACAGTTTTTGAACAAGGCTGAGGCCGCCTAGGTTTCCGGTGGCGCTTTAACCGTCATCAGTTATGAACCAGCATCTACAGGGCGGGCACGCCCGCCCTGTAGCAACACCAGAGGAACTGTGACATGCATAATCAGCATTATGATCTCATCGCTATTGGAGGCGGCAGCGGTGGCCTCGCGGTCGTCGAGCAGGCTGCCCGGCTTGGCCGCAAAGTGGCGGTCATCGAAGCGCGCCGTATCGGCGGCACCTGTGTGAACAATGGCTGCGTACCAAAAAAAGTGATGTGGTATGCCGCGCAGCTGGCGCATGCTGTGGACAGTGCCAGTGACTTCGGTGTTCCCGCAAGGCGCACCAGCACGGACTGGCGAAAGCTTGTTACCGGGCGTGACGAATATATCAGCAACATCAATGATTACTGGAATAACCATGTCGAGGAAAACGGCATCGACCACCTGACCGGTCATGCCAGATTTGTTGACGCCAAAACCATAGAAGTCAATGGAAATCATTACTCGGCAGATCACATTGTGGTTGCCACCGGTGGTCAACCCATTGTGCCTTCGGTAGCCGGTGCCGAGCTGGGTATCACCTCCGATGGTTTCTTTGCATTAAGGGAACAGCCGCAGCGGGTCGCCATTGTTGGGGGTGGCTATATTGCTGTGGAGCTGGGCGGTGTGCTCAACGCCCTTGGATCGAGCGTCACTGTCATCGCAATGGAGGATCGCCTGATGGAGCGGTTTGACCCGATGATCAGCGCTGTGCTGGAAAGCGAAATGCAGCGCCAGGGTATCCGCGTGCAAACCGGATTCCAGGTGGCCGCCCTGGCAAGGCAGACCGATGGCCTGGCGGTGGCGTCGGCAGATGACAAGCGGCTGAGCGGTTTTGACAGTGTCATCTGGGCCGTTGGCCGCAGCCCCAATACGCATAACCTCAATCTGCAAGCAGCAGGAATTGAAGTAATGGCCAGTGGCATTATCCCCGTGGATGACTATCAGAACACCAATGTCAGCGGCATCTATGCTGTTGGTGACATCACCGGCAGGGTGGCACTGACGCCGGTGGCTATTGCTGCTGGCCGCAGACTCGCCGAGCGTCTGTTCAACAAGCAGTCCGACAGCAAGGTGGATTATGCCAATATACCGAGCGTGGTGTTCTCGCACCCGCCGATTGGCACCGTGGGTATGACCGAGACCGAGGCACGTGAGCGCCATGACGATGAAGTAACCGTCTATGCCAGCGAATTCACCCCCATGCGGGATGCCCTGTCGGCTCATGGTTCGGTCACTGCCATGAAGCTGGTTTGCGCCGGGCAGGAGCAGCGCGTGGTCGGCATCCATGTCATCGGTGACAATGCCGACGAGATGCTGCAGGGCTTTGCCGTGGCGGTGAAGATGGGTGCCACCAAGGCCGATTTCGACAGCACTATAGCTATCCATCCCAGCAGCGCCGAAGAACTGGTCACCATGAAGACAGCGGTCCTTGAAGAGGCATCCAGTGTTAATGCCGACCACGATGTTGAATGGCTGGAAGCTGGCTAGCGCAGCAAGGGCGGGTTGTTGCCGCCACGGCCAATTGTTTGACTTACCCGGTCCATGATTGAAATGTATAGCAGCGAGATTCGAATACGACCTGTCATTGAGGACGACCTTGACTCCGTTAACCGGGTGATTGAGGCGGCGGTAATGACGTGGGTGTTGCCACAACGGGTCAAGCGTCTGTCACTGCCAGTCTACCGCTATAGCCGCCAGGACCTCGCTCATCTGGGTATGGTGCTGGCAGAGGATCAGCGGCGGCACATTGTGGGTGTCGCTGCCTGGGAAGAGGCCGATGCGAAGGACGCACCTGCAGGATGCCGTTCGCTGTTGTTGCATGGCATATATGTAGAGCCATCGCGTCATCGTCAAGGCATCGGGCGGCAGCTTTTTGGTGCTGCCGAGGCGGCTGTTTGCCAGCTGCAATACGACGGCTTGCTGGTCAAGGCGCAGCAGGATGCAATCGGCTTTTTCGAATCACTGGGAATGCGCAGCCTGGCTGTCGAGGAACCGTTGCATCAGTATGCCTATCGCCTGTGGAAAGCTTCAGCCTGTCCAGGTTTCGAGGACGACTTTTAATCTGGCGGCATATACAGCGTATAAGGACCCCATACCGCTGCTGTCCCACTTAATAATTGCGTATGTACGTTGAATGCTGCTATTTCAGTAATTTCATGATGTTGAGTTATGTATGGACATAAGATTACCAGTTACAACAATACAGAAAGAATACCCTCTCCCTCCGGGAGAGGGCCAGGGAGAGGGGGTATAGAAACAGGCAGTTAGCTCAATCTTATCCCTGGCCCCTCGCTTCGCTCTCCCCAACCCTTACCCGGAGGGAGAGATAGTCAGTGGGACAGCAGTGACTCCGTGCCGAATGGGTGCGTGTGATGTCACCGTTGTTGCCGCTGCAGGGTGCCCTTGCGTATCAGCGCCCTCGAGTCCCGGCTGTGCAGCTGTCACTTTCGCAGCGTTGACGATAGCGCCATGCGGCGAAGTGACGGTAGACGAATCCCAGCGGGCGACGCAAACCGAGGGTTATCACCAGCTTCGCCAGCCATCGGTATGCCGGTAAATTTTGCCAGATAACCAGGAAGGCATCGACTCCCCGTTGCCAGCGCCCGGCCTCATCCAGCACGTGCAGTTCTGCCATTGCCCGTTCAAGGCTGAGGCCGTGCTCGGCGAGTGTTCCGGGTTTCTTCAGAGCATCCACCCAGCGTAACCTCTCCGCGCTGTCGATGCGGCGATAGTGGGCGATCTCGCGGCGACACAACGGACAGCCGCCATCGTAGAAGACCATCGGACGAACCGGATCAGCATGCTGAGCCACCCCCGGGGCTTGTGTGCTCATTGAACTGTCTCCTGCATGAGTTGTTCTCGAAGTGTTTCGACGCGTCTTGCGTTGGTGCCCAGGTCGCTCAAACCAAGTCGGGAAGAAGATCGCACTTGAATGATTTGTTCATCAGGAAGGAACAACAATTGCACGTCGTCACGGAATCTCAGTGTCGGTGTTTTGACAATCGCCTGCATGAAATTACTGTCATTGACGATAACTTCCCAATCTTGCTGTTGTGCAATCCACACTTTTAATTGCTGCCACTTCTGTGCATTCGCGCTGATCGGCTCACTGGCTTGTGCGCCACGGCCGGATTGGCTATTGACGCAATTTGGTAGCCAGCCGCATTCCGGTAATAGCTGCTGGTTTTGTGGTTTGCCGGGCGAGCTGCTGCAAGCAGCCAGCAACAACATGGCCGCCAGGATGCAACTGACGTGAAGTTTAAGTTGTATACGGGATTCTGGGTTTAAGGGGTCACTCATGATGCAGATACCGTTCGAGGATAATGCGTACATCGATCTTTGCCTGCAGGCGCGCTGCCAGCAAGTACAATCCGCCCAGCTTGCGATGCAGGAAGATCGCATCTGCGGGAGGTGTATGCCAGTAGCCCTGTTCAAAGCTGAGTGCCATGCCGGCGTCACGAATGCGCCCGGCCAGGTCGCTCGCGCCAAAGTCAAAGCGTCCGCGTGTTCGGGCCGGCTCTGTGGCTAAAACGAACAGCTCCATTACCTTCGCGCGCTGGCGTGCGTGGATATCCTTCTTGAAATAGCCAATCTCCTGTGCGTGCTCGGACATGGCCGCATAGTCTTCGCGTAATGCCGCCTCGAGCAATCCCCGGTAGCACTCGGTGACTACGACGGGATAAAGCCGGGTGGCGCCGAAGTCGAGCAGCC
>CAJQNP010000278.1 GCA_905479705.1 uncultured Gammaproteobacteria bacterium | reverse complement strand
ACATGGCAATCAAACTGGCCGACAAGGCCAAGTTCGAGGCTGAATCCGCTGTGATCCAGTACAACCTCGAAACAACAAATCAGCGCGGATTACGCTAGGTCTGATTCGACGCACATTAACTTTGCATAACACGTAAACTTCAGGAGAAAACACAATGCGGCACACCGCGATGAATTTTTTCAAGGCAATGTTTTCACTGGCAGCCTTGCTGGGGGCACTGGCAACGATGTCATTCCCCGCCGCTGCTGCAGACGGCGCCTCCATGATCGAGCAAGGTAAAGCTGTCGCCTACGACAGAAAGAAAGGCAATTGCCTGGCCTGCCACGCGATGGATGACGGCACCCTCCCCGGCAACATCGGCCCGCCACTGATCGCCATGAAGGCTCGCTTCCCTGACAAGGCCAAGCTGCGCGCCCAGATCTGGGATGCAACTGTAGCGAACCCGAATTCAATCATGATCCCGTTTGGCCGCGTCAAGGCACTTAGCGAGGAAGAGATCGACATGATTGTAGAGTACATTTACACACTTTAATAAATATCAGGAGAATCACTCGTGACAAGCATGAAACGCAGAATATTTCTGAAAGGCTCACTGGCCACAGGCGCAGTGGGTATCGCCGTCAGCACCGGTTTGCTGACCCCTCGCAGCGCGATCGCCGCATGGTCGAAGGCTGCCTTTGAAGCAAAGGACGTTAACGCCGGCGTATCGGCACTGTATGGCTCCGCAGGCATGGCTGACAGCGACAAGATCCAGATCAAGGCACCGGATATTGCTGAAAACGGCGCCGTGGTACCGGTCTCTGTAACCACCAGCATCGATGGCGCATCCTCCATTAGTATGTTTGCCGACAAGAATGCAACCCCCCTGACTGCCGAATTCAACCTTGGCCCCAGCACCGAAGGCTACGTCTCTACCCGCATCAAGATGGGCAAGACAGCCAACGTGATCGCCGTGGTCAAGGCTGGCGACAAGCTTTACAGCGCCAAGAAGGAAGTCAAGGTAACCATCGGTGGTTGCGGCGGTTAATTGCCCGTCACCCGATGACCATACATATTAAAATTTAAGCGTACCAAGAGGAATTATCATGGCAAGCATTAAAATGCGCGCAAACGTTAAAGATGGCGTGACAACTATCAAGGCACTGATCAGTCATCCAATGGACACCGGTCTGGTGAAAGACAAGAAAACAGGCAAGGTCATTCCGGCTCATTTCATCCAGGAAGTCGTATGCACTCACAAGGGTGCGACGGTGATGACTGCAAACTGGGGTCCTGCAATCTCCAAGAACCCTTACCTGTCATTCAAGTTTAGCGGTGCTGCTGCTGGCGATACAGTGAATCTCAGCTGGGTCGACAACAAAGGCGAGAAAGATTCCGCTGACGCTGCCATCAAATAACGCAACCATCGACCTGTAGGGGAATCACTCAATGAAAAAACTCCTAACTGCAACACTCGTAGTGGGCATGTTTGCTGGTTTTACACTGCCTGCAGCCCAAGCAACACCATCCAAGGACCTGACCGAGTTCAGGGACTACTTCAAGAAACGCTTTCCCAAGACGCCCTACAATGACTACATCAACGGTGTTTACTCCATCGATGCTGCATCAAGGGAACAGTGGGAAGAAATCGAGGAGTTTCCTCCCTACGAGCTGAACATCTCCAAGGGCGAGACACTCTTCAATACCCCGTTCGCAAATGGCAAGGGCTACGCTGACTGCTTCCCGAATGGCGGCATCGGCATTGCAGAACGCTACCCGTTCTTTGATGACGCGTCCGGCAAGGTCATCACCCTTGAATCTGCCGTCAACGCCTGCCGCCAATCCAACGGTGAAGAGCCGCTGGGCTGGCAAAAGGGTGCGATTGCCGATATCTCCGCCTACATGCACTACACATCACGCGGAAATACCATCAACATTCAGGTTCCGGAAGACAATGCAGCAGCCGTGGCCGCCTATGAACGTGGCAAGAATCACTTCTATGCCAAGCGCGGGCAGCTCAACATGGCCTGTGCCGACTGCCACGTCTACTACTCGGGCAACAAGATCCGTGCTGACCTGCTGAGTCCGGCACTGGGACATGTGACTCACTTCCCGGTATACCGCTCAAAATGGGGTGGCATGGGTACCCTGCACCGTCGCTACGGTGGCTGTAACAAGCAGGTACGTGCGAAACCGTACAAGCCTCAGAGTGACGAGTACCGTACCCTGGAGTACTTCCATACCTACATGAGTAACGGTCTGGAGAGCAACGGTCCCGGCGCACGCAAGTAAGCGCGTCTGGCTCAAGGCAACACCTGAAGCCCGGCATTAGCCGGGCTTTTTTTATGCCTGGTTTCGACAACCAGGGTGGCGGCCCGCGACACCGCCCTCACCCGCCACGCGGCACATTACCCTGCAGGACCTGCGGTTAGCGCCAGATAGTTACCCGGATCAAGTCTTATCGCCGATAAACTACAGTTAAAAATTGACTTTGCCGGCATGGAATAAGAGAATTGCCGCAAGAAATTTTCAATAAATTCAAACGTCAGCATATAAATAACAAGTTCGAGGAGCCTCACCATGTCGAAGCGCAAGCATTTGTCTTTGCTGTTACCCCTGTTTTTGTCTGTCGGTCTATCCTTCAATACGCTTGCCGGACCGGTCTGTGGTGATGGCACCCCTGAACCACCAGAGGAATGTGATGAGGGTGGTGATTCACCATCGCTCACCTGCACCAATAACTCCGATCAGGGTGACGGTCCTTGCACAGATACCTTCTGCGGTGATTTTGTTACACAAAGCACTAATGGCGAGGACTTCGATGAGGCCTGTGATGACGGCCCATCGGGATCCGCCGAGTGTACTTCTGATTGCTCGATTGTAACGACGACTACAACTACCGGTGGGTCAACAACCACGACTACGGGTGGGTCAACAACCACGACGAGCTCAATGGTCATACCGACAACCACGACGAGCTCAACGGCCTCGCCAACGACCACCACGACGGCCTCTCCGACCACGACAACATCGTCTGCGTCAACCACGACCACCACGAACGGCGGTGGTCCGACCACGACCACAACGGCGACTCCAACGTCGAGTACGACGGCAGCAACAACCACGACCACCACACTGGCACCGAGTGGTGACCAGACGGTGTCGGACGTCCCGCTGGAAGGTAGTGATGACACTGTCACCATCACAACTGAAAAGGGCGAATCGATATCCAACGTATCCACGGGTATTGCCGCCGGTGGACCAAACGATGTCATTTTCCCGTTTGGCACCATCAGCTACACGACAACCTCAGCGAAAGGTGGCAGTGTCGCGATGCTTTTCGAGTTCTCGTCAAACCTGCCCGATAATCTCGTGATCTACAAGGTAGACGAGAAGGGTAAATATACGAAACTGCCAAAAGATCTCTGGACCAAGATCGACAAGCGTTCCGTGGAGGTTATCGTCACTGACGGAGACGGACTGACAGACCAGGGGCCCAAAGACGGTTCCATTGATGACCCGATAGCCGTGGGTGGCGACACCAGCGGTGCCTACGATTTCGGTGGCAGCAGCGGCTGTACGATCAGCAACACGCAGTCAGCCAGCGTGGATCCGATCTGGCTGTTCCTGCTGGCAATACCGGGGGCCGGCCTGATGCGCCGTCGACTGGCCGCCAGCAAGCGAGCCAGCATCAGCTAGGCGACACACCTACTGCTGCATAAAAAAAAGCCGGGCAAATGCCCGGCTTTTTTTATCCGCCACAATAATGGTCGAATAAATTCGACCCTACACGTTTACTATATCTGTCGATGGATAAGTGCCGCGACGAGTCGCCGGCTTCAAGCTCTCAAGGCTTAACGATCCCCTTGTAGGGCCGAATTCATTCGGCCTGCACACGCACCCGGACTTGAAACAACCTGTAGGAGCGGCTTGTAGCCGCGATCGCACCTGCAAGGCGCTCCTACACCAGATGTAACGCTTACTGCTTCAACCGGTACCCCGTTCTAAACATCCACCACACGATCAACAGGCAAACGGTCAGGAATGCCAGCACCATGAACAGGCTCAGCGCCACACTCACATCCGAGACCTCAAAGAAACTCCAGCGAAAACCGCTGATCAGGTAGACCACCGGGTTGAACAGGGTGACGGTCTGCCAGGCAGGCGGCAACATGCTCACCGAGTAGAAACTGCCACCAAGAAACACCAGCGGCGTAATCACCAGCAGCGGAATCAGCTGTAGCTTCTCGAAGTTGTCCGCCCACAGGCCAATGATGAAACCGAACAGGCTGAAAGACACACAGGTCAGCACCAGAAAGGTCAGCATCCACAACGGATGAGCGATCTCCAGGGGCACAAAGAACCCGGCCGTTACCAGGATAATCAACCCGATAATGATCGACTTGGTTGCCGCCGCCCCCACGTACCCCAGCATGATCTCGAAGAACGACACCGGTGCAGACAGGACCTCGTAGATCGTCCCGGTGAACTTCGGAAAATAGATACCGAAGGCCGCGTTGGAGATGCTCTGGGTCAGCAACGCCAGCATCATCAGGCCGGGCACGATAAACAAGCCGTAGGACACACCCTCGATGTTGTCAATACGCGAGCCGATGGCCGAACCAAACACCACGAAGTAGAGCGAGGTCGACAGCACCGGCGAGGCAAAGCTCTGCAACAGGGTGTCCCAGGCACGCAGCATCTCGTATTTATAGATCACTTTGACGGCAGTTGTATTCATGACGACTTGTTCACCAGGTTGACAAATATTTCCTCAAGCGAGGTCTGTGTTGTATTCAGGTCTTTCAGTGACAGGCCGGCCGCCTGTATGGCCTGCAGCAAGTCACCGATGCCCGTGTGGGTCGTACGCGGATCATAGGTAAAGGTCAGCTGACTGCCCCCGGGTGACAGATCAAGCCCCCAGGGTGCCAGTTCCTTCGGCACGGCTTGCAGCGACTCCTCGATGTCCACGACCAGCTGGCGCTTGCCAAGCTTGTGCATCAGGGCAACCTTGTCATCAACCAGCAACAGCTCACCGCGATTGATCACACCGACACGGTCGGCAATGGCCTCGGCCTCCTCGATATAGTGCGTCGTCAGGATGATCGTGACCCCGGATTCGCGCAGCCGCTGCACCAGTGACCACATATCCTTGCGCAGGTCCACGTCCACACCCGCCGTAGGCTCGTCCAGGAACAGCACCGTGGGCTCATGCGAGAGCGCCTTGCCGATCAGCACGCGGCGCTTCATTCCGCCGGACAGTGACATGAGCTCACTGTCCCGCTTGTCCCACAACGACAGGTCCTTGAGTAACTGTTCCAGGTAGACA
>CAJQNP010000277.1 GCA_905479705.1 uncultured Gammaproteobacteria bacterium | reverse complement strand
CTTGCCTTCCACGACAGTTGCCATGTGCGCGGGGTCCGGGCGGAACCAGTGATCCAGGGTAAAACGGTCATCGTACTGGTCCTTGCCGATACCGACCGCGATGCCCTCAGCCGCCGCATCGTCGTTGAACACCGTCAGCTGGCCCTGCTGGTGGATGGGGAAGGCGGCAAAGTTAAAACCCTGGTGGTTCGGCCAGGACTCCATGATGTCGCCGAGGTGCCACTTGCCAATGTGCACCGTGTTATAGCCGGCATCCGAGAGCAGCTCGGCCAGCGTCACTTCCTTCGCCGCAAGACCGGAGCCATCGATATCCACCGTGGTGTCCGCCATGCCGACGCGCATCGCCAGCCGGCCCGTCATGAAGGCGGCCCGGGTCGGTGTACAGGACGGCTCGGTGTACATGCGGGCAAAGCGCATGCTTTCATCGGCGAACTTGTTGATGGCGGGTGTCTTGTAGCCGCGAATGGCATTCAGCTCGGGTATGCCCATATCGCCGAAACCCATGTCATCGACGAGGATATAGATGATGTTCGGGGGCTTGCCGCCATTCTTGTTGCGGAACTCGGTCAGTTTCTGATCGACCAACTTGTCATCTTTTGCCCATTTTTCACTATGCTGCGCTTCCAGAACGTAGTAATCGGCGTCATGGACGAGTTCGACTGCAGCCGCTGCAAACGAGATAAACAACAGGGCAACAGCGGGACAGAATCTGATTATTTTCATAGCTAGCTGACTCCAGGGAATAACGATCGACATATTATAGGGACTACAAGCAGGGGTTACCCGCCAGCGGATATGGCTGCCATCACTACAGGGAAAACAGGTACTTCGACACCGTCAGGTGGTGACTACCGGATACTGATGGGAGTAGACTACAGGCGATTACGACATTCTGCATACAGGCAAGGGTAGTCTCATGCGTACCTGCCCGCAAGGCAGCTGCCCGCATCCAACCAACAACATCAAGGGACAGCCAGTGGATCTCAATCATCGTTGCCATTTCTCTTTGCACCGGACACCCGTGTCTCTCATCCCACTGCTTGTAGTTGCACTGCTGTCATACACCCTGACCGGCTGCAGCGATGACGGCGGCGAGATTAGAGGTGGCGCCCCGCAAGTCACCGTCATCAAGATTGAACCCAAAGACACACCGGTCTCCGCCGAGTTTGTCGGCAAGACCGCCAGTTCCCGCCGGGTCGAGATCCGCTCACGCGTCGAGGGATTCCTCGACAAGCGTGTTTACACCGAAGGCGCCATGGTCGAGGCCGGTGATGTGCTGTTCATCATGGACACCAAACCCTTCGAGGCGAACCTGCAGGCCTCGAAGGCCGAGCTGGAACAGCAGGAGGCACGCAAGGCCACGGCCCTGATCAACCTCAACCGGATGCGCCCGCTGGCAAAGAAGAAGGCCGTCGCCCAGAAGGAGCTCGATGATGCCGAGGGCACCTATCGTGAGGCCGCAGCCGCGGTAGAACAGGCCAGGGCCAATGTCGTGCAGGCCGAACTGAACCTGGGCTACTGCACCATTACCACCCCGGTCAGCGGGCTGTCGAGTTACGCGGTCATGCGGGAAGGCGCGTTTATCGGTATGCAAGACAGCCTGCTGACCTACGTGGCACAACTCGACCCCATGTGGATTGAATTCAGCGTGTCTGAAAACCAGATGTTCAAAACGCAGAACGATGCCGACAAGGGCATCCTGCTGTTGCCCGAGGGCCATTCCTACGAGGTCGAGGTGGTACTGGCTGACGGCTCCATCTATCCACACACCGGTATGATCACCTTCGCGGATGCATCACTCAGTGAAGAAACCGGGACCTTTCTGATTCGTGCCGAGGTCGCCAATCCGAATAACCTGTTACGGCCCGGCCAGTTCGTGCGCGCCAACCTCAAGGGCGCAATCCGGCCCAACGCCATCCTGGTCCCCCAGGGCGCCGTACAGCAGGGCGCCAAGGGCAGCTTTGTCTGGGTCATCGACGCGGAGGGCAAGGCGGAATTCCGCCCGGTCAGCGTTGGACCCTGGCAGGAAAAGGACTGGTTTATTGAGCAGGGCCTAAAGGCCGGGGACACCGTGGTCGTGAATGGCGCCCTGAAGCTGCGTGCCGGCGTACCGGTACAAATCACCCAGCCCGAATCGCAGCCGTCCGCGGACGCAGCCGGCAGCAACAACTAGAATCACATGATTTCCGCAACCTTCATCAAGCGCCCGATCCTGTCGTCGGTGCTGTCCATTATCGTGGTCATCGCAGGCCTGGTGTCCATGGTCAGCCTGCCCGTCAACCAGTACCCGGCGATTACCCCTGTGCAGGTCACGGTCAGCGCCAGCTATCCGGGCGCGGATGCCGAGACCGTGGCCAACACGGTGGCTGCCCCCATCGAGACCCAGGTCAACGGCGTCGACAACATGCTCTACATGCAGTCGACCAGTTCGGCGACCGGCGAGATGACCCTCACGGTGTACTTCGACATCGATACCGACCCGGACACCGCCGAGGTGCAAGTCAACAACCGTGTCAGCCTGGCCCTGCCGGAACTGCCGGACACGGTTCGCAGCACCGGCGTCAAGGTGGAGAAGCGCTCTGCCAGTATCCTCATGCTGATCGGCATCAATTCCCCGGACGGCCGCTACGACGAAAAGTACATCGGTAACTACGCCAACCTGTATATCCTCGACGCCCTGAAGCGCGTCCCCGGCGCCAACCAGGCACAGATCATGGGCCTGCCGGACCTCGCGATGCGCCTCTGGCTGCAACCAGACCGCATGGCGAGCCTGTCGATCACCCCTTCAGACGTGCAGCGTTCGGTCAGCGAACAGAACCAGCAGTTCGGCGCCGGTCGCCTCGGTCAATCGCCGACCTACGACCCCGTCGAGATGACCTTCCCGGTGGTCACCGAGGGACGCTTCACCGATGCCAGTGAGTTCGACAACCTCATCCTGCGCGCCGACCCGCGGGGCACGGCCATCGTGCGCTTCAAGGATATCGGCTACGCAGAGGAAGGCCAGAAGAGCTACAACCTGCGCTCCACGCTGAACGGCAGCCCGTCGACCTTTGTCGCGGTCTACCAGCAGCCGGGCTCGAATGCACTGGAGGTGGCGGCCAACGTGCGCGCCGAGATGGAGGAGCTGAAGAAAAGCTTTCCGGCCGGCATCGAGTACAAGGTCTCGTTCGATACCACCAAGGTAATCAAGGCCTCCATCGACGAGGTGTTCGAGACACTCATCATCGCCATCATCCTCGTCGTGCTGGTGACCTACCTGTTCCTGCAAAAGGTCAACACTACGCTGATACCGACCATCGCCATTGTCGTTTCGGTGATCGGCACCTTCATCGGCATGATCATGCTGGGCTTCTCCATCAACCTGTTGACGCTGTTTGGTCTGGTGCTGGCGATCGGCATCGTCTGTGATGACGCCATCGTGGTGGTGGAGAACGTCGAGCGCAACATCGATGAGCTAGGCCTGTCGCCGAAAGATGCCACCTTCAAGGCCATGCAAGAAGTCACCGGACCGGTGATCGCCACCACCCTGGTGCTGATCGCGGTGTTCGTACCCGTGGCCTTCATGCCCGGCACCACCGGCGTGCTCTACCAGCAGTTCGCCATCACCATTGCCATCTCGGTCGCCATCTCCAGTTTCGTGGCACTGACCCTGACCCCGGCACTGTCGGCCATCCTTATCAAGCCCTCGAAGGGTAAATCCCGCGGCTTTTTCAAGTGGTTCAACACCTGGCTGGAAGGCGCCACCAACAGCTATGCGGGTGGTGTCAGCCTGACCATGAAGCGCGTCACGCTGGCCATGGTCGCACTTGGCGCCATGATGTTTGGCATCTACACGCTGTTCAGCACCATCCCCGGCAGTTTCGTGCCACCGGAAGATCAGGGCTACCTGTTTGCGGCCATCATCCTGCCCGACGGTGCCAGCCTTGATCGCAGCCAGGCCATGACCCAGGATGTCGCGGAGATCTTTGCCGAGCACCCGGCCGTGGAGGATTACTCGGCGCTGGCCGGCTACAGCCTGATCGACAGCCAGTTCAAAACCAACTCCGGCACGGTGTTTGTCTCCCTGAAGGACTTCGGGGAGCGCGAGGACGCGGGCATGTCCGTCACCGATGTCATCGCGTATGCCGCACCGAGACTGCAGGCAATCCAGGAAGGCATCGCCCTGCCCATCCAGCCCCCCTCCATCCCGGGCCTGGGTACCCAGGGCGGCTTCGAGTTCTGGCTGCAGAACCGGGGCCAGGGTGGCGCGAAGCGTCTCGCAGAAGTCGCGCAGGAACTGATCGCAAAGGGAAACGAGCGGCCGGAGATCACCCGCCTGAACTCCACCATCAACGCCTCTTCGCGGCAACTGTTTTCGAATGTCGATCGCTCCAAGGCGGAAACGCTGGGCGTCTCGGTACCGGATGTGTATGCCGCCCTGCAGACCCTGTTCGGTTCACTGTATGTCAGCCAGTACAACAAGTACGGTCGTGTCTGGCAGGTCATCCTGCAGGCCATACCCGAGTTCCGTGAAACACCCAAGGACATCAATAACATCTTCGTGCGGCAACGCGACGGCGAGATGGTGCCGCTGTCTTCGGTGGTGACATCACGCTATGTCACCGGGCCCGACCTGCTGCCACGCTTCAACGGCTTCATGGCCGCCAAGATCACCGGTGATGCCGATACCGGTTTTAGCTCGGGCCAGTCAATCTCTACCATGGAAGAGGTCGCCAACGAGATCATGCCGGACGGTTTCACCTACTCCTGGTCGGGTCAGGCCTATGAAGAAAAGAAGGCCAGCGGTTCCTCGGCCATCATCTTCGTCTTCGCGCTGGTGATGGTATTTCTTATTCTGGCGGCGCAGTATGAGCAGTGGTCGTTGCCGGTCGCCGTCATCACCGCTGTGCCGTTTGGCATCTTCGGCGCGCTGGTCTCGGTGTGGTTTCGCGGCATGGAGAACGACGTCTACTTCCAGATCGGTCTGGTGACCCTCATCGGCCTGTCCGCCAAGAACGCCATCCTCATCGTCGAGTTCGCCGAACTGAAATACAACGAGGGTCTGTCGCCCTTTGATGCCGCACTGGAGGCCGCTCGCCTGCGCCTGCGACCGATCCTGATGACCTCGCTGTCATTCATCCTCGGCTCCATGCCACTGGTACTGGCCAGTGGTGCCGGCGCCGCCTCACGGCACTCCATCGGCACCGGCATCATCGGCGGCATGATCGGTGCCACCTCGCTGGCGCTGTTCTTCGTACCGCTATTTTATTACCTGATTATCAGCGCCAAGGAAAAGATGGCGGGTGGCCGGGTTTCCGCTGATGATGCACAGCCCCCAGAGACACAGATCGAACCATAGGATGCCTGATATGCGGAGACTTGCCGTCTTGCTGACCGTACTGGCCGCTGCCAGCGGTTGCACCGTCGGCCCGGATTACGTCAAACCCGAGGTCGATACCCCGGAGAACTGGCGCTTCAGCATCGAGGATGCCAGCGGCACCGTCAATGCACAGTGGTGGGAACAATTTGATGACCCGGTGCTCGACGCACTCATCAACCAGGCACTGATCAATAACAAGGACGTCCGCATCGCGGCCGCCCGGGTCGAGGAATTCGCCGCCCGCGTCGATATCACCCGCGCCGGTTTTTATCCACAGATCGGCTATGACGCCGCCGGCGGGCGCAACAGCACCTCGCTGGATGCCGCCGGCGGTCTGCCGGCCGGCACCTCGCGCATCAATGACAACTACCTTGCGGCCCTGAACGTCGGCTGGGAACTGGATATCTGGGGCCGCATTCGCCGCTCTACCGAGGCGGCCCGTGCACAGCTGCTCGCCGCGGAAGAGGTCCGCAGCACGGTCATCCTGACGCTGGTATCCTCGGTCGCCAACAGCTACATCGATCTGCTCAGCCTCGACAAGCAGCTTGTAATAGCCAAACGGACACTCGAGTCACGCGGCGAGACAGTCGAGCTGTTCCAGACCAAGTTCGAGGGTGGCGTGGTCTCGGCGCTGGAAGTCGCGCAGATCAAATCCGAGTATGAACAGGCTGCAGTGCGTATCCCCAGCCTGGAACGCCAGATCGCGCTGCAGGAGAACGCACTCTCGATTCTGCTGGGTAACAACCCCGGCAGTATCCCGCGCGGCAAGCCACTGCAAGACATGGTGGCGCCTGAGGTGCCGGCGGGCATGCCCTCTGAACTGCTGGCGCGTCGCCCGGATATCAGTCGCGCCGAGCAAGAGCTGGTCGCCGCCAATGCCCAGATCGGCGTGGCACGTGCCAACTACTTCCCGACCATCTCGCTGTCCGGCCTGTTTGGCTACGCCAGCACCGAGCTATCCGACCTGCTGTCGGGCTCGTCCGAGATCTGGGGTATCGGCGCCGATGCACTGGGTCCGATCTTTACCGGTGGCCTGACCGCCGGTCAGGTGCGCGCCTCGGAGGCGGTACAACGCCAGGCCCTGGTCGGCTACACCCAGACCATTCAGGTCGCGTTTCGTGAAGTCGATGATGCGCTCATCTCGAACGTCAAATTTCGCGAGGAGCTGGTGGCCCAGCAACTCCGCGTCGATGCCCTGGTGGACTATAACCGCTTCGCCCAGATCCGATATGACGAGGGCCAGGTCAGCTATATCGAGGTGCTCGACTCGGAACGCCGCCTGTTCGATGCCGAGCTGCTGCATACCCAGAGCATGGGTGCTGTACTTGTCTCGTCGATCGGGATCTACAAGGCCATGGGTGGCGGCTGGGTGGAACTCGCCGAGGCGGTGGCCAACGAGACCGACTATGCACCGGAGCGCGAACAGAACGAGAGCTTTAACTGGGG
>CAJQNP010000276.1 GCA_905479705.1 uncultured Gammaproteobacteria bacterium | reverse complement strand
GCCCGGGGTATCCGTTACGTCGGCCCGGACGCTAGCGTGATCCGCAAGATGGGTGACAAGGTCGAGGCCCGCTCCGCCATGCAGGCGGCCGGCATACCCGTGGTACCGGGCAGCGAGGGCAGTCTGAAAGACCTGGACGAGGCACGCACCCTCGCCGCCACCATTGGCTACCCGGTGATGCTGAAGGCCACCACGGGGGGTGGCGGCCGCGGTATTCGCCGCTGTAATTCCCCTGCCGAGCTGGAGAGAAACTACCAGCGGGTCATCTCCGAGGCGAGCAAGGCATTCGGCTCTGCGGAGATATTCCTCGAGAAATGCATCGAACGGCCCCGGCATATCGAGGTTCAGATTCTCGCGGACAACCATGGCAACACGGTGCACCTGTTTGAACGCGACTGCTCCATTCAGCGACGTCACCAGAAACTGATCGAGATTGCCCCTTCCCCGCAGCTGAATGACGCACAGCGCGAATGGCTCGGTGAGACGGCAATCAGCGCCGCGCAGGCAGTCAACTACATCAACGCGGGTACCGTTGAGTTCCTGCTTGATGCCTGGGGGAATTTCTATTTCATGGAAATGAATACGCGGCTGCAGGTTGAACACACCATCACCGAGGCCATCACCGGCATCGACATTGTGCGCGAGCAGCTGCGCATTACCGACGGCCAGCCGCTGAGTTATTTACAACAGGACATCCAGCGGCGCGGCTATGCCATGGAACTGCGCATCAATGCCGAGGATCCGAAAAATGATTTCCTGCCGAGCTTCGGGAAAATTACCCGCTACTACGCGCCGGGCGGTCCGGGCGTGCGCACCGATTCCGCCATCTATACCGGCTACCCGATTCCGCCTGATTACGACTCGATGTGCGCCAAGCTGACCGTGTGGGCGCTCGACTGGGACGACTTGCTGAACCGTGCAAACCGGGCATTGCAGGACATCGGTGTGTATGGCGTAAAAACCACGATCCCTTATTATATGGAGATTCTGAAGGTGCCCGGTTTTCGCAGCGGTTCGTTTGATACCGGCTTCGTGGAAGATCACCCGGAACTGACGGAATACAGGGCCAGCCGGCCAACACGCGAACTGTCCGCCGCGATCACGGCAGCACTGTCCGCACACCTCGGGCTCTAGACCAGCAGGACACTACAGACCATGTCACAAGTACACATTACCGACGTCATCCTGCGTGACGCACACCAGTCGCTGATCGCTACCCGTATGCGTACTGCGGATATGTTGCCCGCTTGCGAACAACTCGATCGCATCGGCTTCTGGTCACTGGAAGTCTGGGGCGGCGCCACCTTCGACAGTTGCCTGCGCTATCTCAAGGAAGACCCGTGGGAACGTCTCAGGCAGTTACGCAGCGCACTGCCCGATACCCGCCTGCAAATGTTGCTGCGCGGCCAGAACCTGCTGGGCTACCGTCACTATTCCGATGATGTGGTCGCGGCCTTCGTGGCCAGGGCCGCGGCAGACGGCATTGATGTATTCCGCATCTTTGATGCGCTGAACGACACGCGCAACCTGCAAACCGCCATTAGCGCAGTCAAACAGGCTGGCAAACATGCCCAGGGGACGTTGTGTTATACCACCAGCCCGGTGCACAGCATCGCCACCTTCGTCGACATGGCAAGAGAACTTGAAGCACTCGGCTGTGACAGCATTGCCATCAAGGATATGGCCGGTCTGCTGACCCCCATGGTCACGGCCGAACTGGTAAGCGAACTCGTCCAGGCCACCGATCTGCCGCTGCATCTGCATTGCCATGCCACGGCCGGCACCGCGGAGATGTGCCTGCTAAAGGCAATAGAAAATGGCTGCACCCATATCGACACCGCGATCTCCGCATTCTCCGGCGGCCCCTCTCACTCACCCACGGAGAGCATGGTCGCGGCCTTGCGAGGCACGGCGTATGACACCGGCCTGGACCTCGAGGCACTGCAGTCTATCGGCCTGTACTTTCGTGATGTGCGCAAGAAATACGCCAGTTTCGAGAGTGACTACATCGGGCCGGACACGCGCGTACAGATCTACCAGGTCCCGGGCGGCATGATCTCCAACCTCTACACGCAACTGCGCGAACAGGGCGCACTTGACCGCATCAATGATGTCTTCGATGAAATTCCGCGCGTCAGAAAGGACCTGGGCTACCCACCGCTGGTTACCCCGACCTCGCAGATCGTCGGCACGCAGGCCGTTTTGAACGTACTGACCGGCAAGCGTTACGAGACGATCACCAACGAGGTCAAGCTGTACCTGCAGGGGCGTTATGGCAAGGCCCCGGCGGCCTTCGATCCGATGCTACAAACCAGCGCAATCGGTCACGAGGACAGTATCGACGTACGCCCCGCCGACCTGCTGGACGACGAAATGGATAGCCTGCGCACGCAGGTGGGCGAACTCGCCACCAGCGAGGAGGACGTGCTCACCTACGCCATGTTTCCGGAAATCGGCCGGGAATTCCTCGAGCAGCGCGCCTCAAACAGCCTGGTGCCCGAGACCATCGAGTATGTGCACTCCGACGAATCCGAGAGGCGTTCGCGCCCGACAGAGTTTAATGTCACCCTGCACGGCGAGCCCTATCATATAAAGATCACCGGTACCGGGCACCGAACCCAGGACAACCGGCCGTTCTACATGACGGTAGACGGCATTCCCGAGGAAGTGCTCGTCGAGACACTGGATGAAGTACCCGGACAGGACGCCAGCGCAAGCCGCACAGTGAAAGGCAGCCAGCGCCCGCGCGCCACCCACCCCGGCGATGTCACCACGTCCATGCCCGGCACCATCATCGACATCCTCGTTGCAGTGGATGACAAAATCGATGCCGGCACGCCGGTACTGATCACCGAGGCCATGAAAATGGAGACCGAGATACAGGCCCCCGTCTCCGGCACGGTAACCGCCATTCACGTCAGCAAGGGTGACAGTGTCAACCCGGATGAAACACTCATCGAAATCACTGCAAGCTAGTCATGCCTGATAACTCACCAACACCGCGTATCACCCTTGCCTCGACATCACCCTTCCGCAAGGAACTGCTGGAACGCCTGGGCATTGAGTTTGACAGCGCTGCACCGGACGTTGATGAAACATCACGGCAAGGTGAACTACCCGAGGCGCTGGTAAAGCGGCTGTCAGAAGACAAGGCCCGGGCTGTCGCTGCCACGCACGCTGGCCTGATCATCGGCTCCGACCAGGTTGCAAGCACCGGCAACGATATTCTTGGAAAACCCGGCACGCATGAACGCGCCAGAGAGCAGTTACGCAACCTTTCCGGGAAACGCGTTACCTTTCATACCGGCCTGTGCCTGTTGAACACGGATACGGATGAAGTGCAGCTGGAGGTCGTTCCCTTTGTTGTACAGTTCAGGCAACTGACCGATGAGCAGATCGAGCGTTACCTGCAACACGACCTGCCCTATAACTGTGCCGGCAGCTTCAAATCGGAGGGACTGGGCATCACCCTGTTTGAACGCATGGATGGAGAAGACCCGAGCGCCCTGGTGGGCCTGCCATTGATACGACTGACAACCATGCTGGCACGGGCCGGCGTGGTGCTACCGTAACGACAGGAAAACAGCAGCTGCGTGTATAGACACGAGCCGCCCCTGTGACTTCCCGGGTTGATTCTTTCGCGCCTGCAAGGCGCTCCTACACCAGTCGGAAGTAACGCGGAAAATTTGATCTACCTGCAGGAGCGGCTTGCAGCCGTGATTTCAACAGACGTCCATCGAATCAACAGGACTAGGGCAGCGCAATCTCCCCGCTTAGCACACGCATCATCAATACCAGATCACCGGCATCGAGGCCGCCGTTTTTATTGAGGTCTCCGAAAACAACTTCACTGCCCGTTGCCGTGATCGCACCCATGACTAAACGTGTCAGGACCAGGTAATCTGCGACGTCGACCATCCCGTCAGTGGCACCACGTGGGGCCAGATCAGCACGGTCGTTCGTCAGCGGATCTGTTCCGTACGTAATCACCTCGTCATAATCATCTAGCAAGTCACCATCCGAATCCGCTAACAATGGATCTGTTTTGTAGGTATTAACTTCTTCACCATCTGACAAACCATCACCGTCCGTATCAGCGACCAGGGGATTTGTCCCTTGTGTACCTTCTTCGGAATCTGACAGGCCATCGTCATCATCATCAGTGTCGCAAACATCACCTGATAGATCCTCGTCAGTGTCTGTCTGTGCGGTGTTTGCAGTGGCCGGACAATTATCATCCACATCACAAATACCATCACTATCGGTATCTGTACAACCCTGCATCAACAATGGCTCCTGAATACCATCCGGATCATCAGAACAGCTGCCATTCACACATGGAGCCGTATCTCCTGCCGCCAGCAGTGCAGCCTTGACAGTCGCTGGACTCGCACCCATGTTTTGGCTTAGGTACAGCGCTGCCGCACCCGCCACATGTGGTGCAGCCATACTGGTGCCACTCTTATAAGCAGAGCCGCCACCTGGAACCGTAGACCGAATTTGAACACCGGGGGCCATGATGTCGATCGCCGAACCGAAGTTGCTGAAGCAGGCAAAGGAATCATCCAGGTTCTCAATACATGAACCGAAATTCAGCGATAAACTGCCAATACCACCTGGCTTGCCGTCGAAGTCGGACAGCGCCGACACGGTTATGGCGGACGGATGGCCGGCAGGAAACACCTGTGACACGTCCGTCTGGCTGTTACCAGCGGCCAGTACAATCGTCACTCCGGCGGCAACAGCTTCCGAGATGGCATCATCCAGCGGCTGAAATGCCCCACTTCCGGTCAGGCTCATGTTGGCCACTTCAATTTCACTTGCATTAGCCGTGACATAGTCAACCCCTGCCAGGACTTGGGAGCCCTCGCCTGAACCATTATCTTCCAGCACCTTTATAGCCCATATGCGAGCGCCAGGTGCCACACCTACCACACCCGAAGTGTTGTCAATGGCGGCTGCTATCCCTGCAACGTGTGTGCCATGACTATTGCCATCTTCAGCGCCTGGGTCATTCTCAACACAACTATAGTCAACAGAGTGCCCCGGGCTCGTATCCTTGCAATAGGCGTACCTATATATATTCAGGTCTGAATGATCGAGATCAATACCCGTGTCTAGTATGGCAATATCAACATTCACGCGGTCATCTGAATTATCGATACTCGCAACCGGATCCAGATCGGCATTAATTCGATCTATACCCGTGGGCAGGGTCTGCGCGTTAGCAAATACAACAACATCCTGCTCGATATAGGCCACCCTGGGGTCTGCGGAAAGCCGGTCAAGTAGTGCCGGGGACATTTTTATCGCCATGCCACGCAATGCATGCCGGTAACGGAAGAGAACCGACATATTGAATCGCCCGGCAAACTCATTGGCAGCCGCGTCTGTATTTACATTGTCCTTGAAAACGACGATATACTGAGATGGGATTACACGCGGCAGATTCTCAGGAGGCCCGGCCGCTGCAGACTGAGCCGGCACAAGTAGAACCACTGACAGGACAGCGAGAACAGCCGCACGGAGGGACGCTATCTGGTTTCGGTACCGGCAGAAAGGCATAGACGAATTTTCACTTGGCAATAATTATTGTTATTTGTTTCACAACCCGCGCAGATAGCCGTCGGCGTGAATGTAAATTATTTTATGCTGCCAACTATTCTACAACAAATCAGCCAGCCCTGCCCGCTCAGCGAGAAACCAGATGGAAAATAACTATATGATATTTATACAGATTACTGAATCGAACCTGTCCCGCTGACGAACAACTCGCTCATCCCCTTCGCCATCGCCACACCAATCCGGTCACTGAGACGCTGAAAGAAGTCCGGTTTCTCGGTGAACTCGACAATGTCTTCTGCGCCGATGACTTCGCGTGCCACGTAACTGGAACTGCCTATCTTGTCGGCGAG
>CAJQNP010000275.1 GCA_905479705.1 uncultured Gammaproteobacteria bacterium | reverse complement strand
AGCAGTGACATTGGCGTGCCGTCGATCATCAAGCTGGTTGAGGAGATGGACAAGTACATACCGGAGCCGGAGCGTGCGATAGACGGTGATTTCATCATGCCGGTTGAGGACGTGTTTTCGATATCCGGACGTGGCACGGTGGTCACGGGTCGTATTGAGCGCGGCATCGTCAAGGTAGGCGAGGAGATCGCGATTGTTGGCATCAAGGACACGGTGACGACGACGTGCACGGGTGTTGAGATGTTTCGCAAGTTGCTGGACGAGGGACGTGCGGGTGACAACGTCGGTGTATTGCTGCGTGGCACGAAGCGCGAAGAGGTTGAGCGAGGTCAGGTGCTGGCGAAGCCGGGATCGATTACGCCGCACACCAAGTTTGAGTGTGAGGTATACATTCTGAGCAAGGACGAGGGTGGCCGGCACACGCCGTTTTTCAGCAATTACCGGCCGCAGTTTTACTTCCGCACGACGGACGTAACGGGTGCCTGTGATTTGCCGGAAGGCGTGGAGATGGTGATGCCGGGCGACAACATCAAGATGACGGTATCGCTGATTGCGCCGATTGCGATGGAAGACGGACTGCGTTTTGCGATTCGTGAAGGTGGCCGTACCGTCGGCGCCGGCGTCGTCTCCAAGATCATCGAGTAACTTGTTAATAGCGCCTGCGGGTGCGAATGACACGGTAAACACCGTAACAGGACTTAAAGAGTAAATTAGATTATGAGCAACCAGAGAATCCGGATTCGTCTCAAGGCCTTTGACCATCGACTGATTGACCAGTCGGCGGCGGAAATCGTTGAGACAGCCAGGCGCACCGGTGCGCAGGTACGGGGGCCGATCCCGCTGCCTACCCGCAAGGAGCGCTTTACGGTGCTGATTTCACCGCATGTCAACAAGGATGCGCGTGATCAGTATGAAATCCGGACGCACAAGCGTCTCATGGATATCGTCGACCCGACTGACAAGACGGTTGATGCGCTCATGAAACTGGATCTCGCCGCCGGCGTGGATGTTCAGATCAAGCTGAATTGATTGGATTAGTACTATGACTATCGGAATAGTAGGACGCAAAGAAGGCATGACCCGCATCTTTAACGATGAAGGCGGTGCCGTGCCTGTGACAGTGCTGTCGGTTGAGCCGAACCGGGTCACCCAGCTGAAGACACTGGAAAATGACGGTTATCGCGCTGTCCAGGTGACTAGCGGTTCACGCCGCGCGTCACGTGTCAGTAAGCCGATGGCCGGCCACTATGCCAAGGCCGGTATCGAGGCAGGTCGCACGCTCGTTGAGTTTCGTCTGGACGACGGCGAGGGTGAAGACATCGAGGTCGGCAGTGAAATCCAGGTCGGGATATTCGAGGAAGGCCAGAGTGTTGATGTAACCGGCACCTCGATTGGTAAGGGTTATGCGGGTGTCATCAAGCGCCATAACTTCCGCATGCAGGACGCCACGCACGGTAACTCGATTTCTCACCGTGCACCGGGTTCTATCGGCCAGTGTCAGACACCGGGCCGCGTGTTCAAGGGCAAGAAGATGGCCGGTCACATGGGTAATGTGCGTCGCACCATGCAGAGCCTCACGGTTGTGCGTGTTGATGCAGAACGCAATCTGCTGCTGGTGAAGGGTGCCGTGCCGGGTTCCAAGGGTGGCGACGTCATCATTCGCGCGGCGGTCAAGGGGTAACAAGATGGAATTGCAGCTGCAAGGATCAGGTTCAGTCAAGGTATCGGATGGTACCTTCGGCCGTGAATACAAAGAGTCTCTGGTGCACCAGGTCGTGACGGCCTGTATGTCCGGCGCACGTGCCGGTACTTCCCAGCAGAAGACGCGTTCGCAGGTACGTGGCGGTGGAATCAAGCCATGGCGCCAGAAGGGTACGGGTCGTGCCCGTGCCGGCACCATCCGCAGCCCGATCTGGCGTGGTGGCGGCAAGTCGTTTGCTTCTGTGCCGCGTGATCACTCGCAAAAGATCAACCGCAAGATGTACCGCGCAGCCATGTGCTCGATCCTGTCCGAGCTGGTTCGCCAGGAACGTCTGGTTGCCATCGATGACTTCGGTGTCGATGCGCCCAGGACAAAGGAACTGGCGGGCAAGCTGAAGGACCTGGGGCTGGACAACGTGCTGATCGTTACGCTTGAAGATGATGACAATCTTTACCTGGCAGCGCGTAACCTGCCGAACGTTGCCGTCTGCAATGTGAGCAGTGCTGACCCGGTCAGCCTGGTCGGATTCGAGAAAGTGATGATGACCAGGGCGGCCATCGAGAAAATTGAGGAGCGTCTGGCATGAACCAGGAACGCATAATGAAGATCCTGATTGCACCGATCGTCTCTGAAAAGAGTACGCGCCTGGCTGACGAAAACCGTCAGTTTGCCTTCAAGGTGATGGTGGATGCCAGCAAGCCGGAAGTACGCAAGGCTGTTGAGCTGATGTTCGACGTCAAGGTCGACGGCGTGCAGATTGCCAACGTACGCGGCAAGGTAAAACGCTTTGGCCAGAGCATCGGCAAACGTGCTGACTGGAAAAAGGCTTATGTGACCCTCGCGGAAGGGCACGACATTAATTTCATGGGAGCGGAGTAAGACGCGCAGTTGCGCGCTTCGTTGAAGGAATACAGACATGCCACTCGTTAAAGCAAAACCAACGTCACCCGGTCGTCGCTTCGTCGTCCAGGTCACGACACCCGGTCTGCACAAGGGCGAACCCCATGCAGCGCTGGTCGCCTCGAAGTCAAAGTCCGGCGGTCGCAACAATGCCGGTCGTATCACCACGCGTCACCGCGGCGGTGGTCACAAGCAGCGTTATCGCGTAATCGACTTCAAGCGCAACAAGTTTGACGTGCCTGCGACGGTCGAGCGTATTGAATATGACCCGAACCGTTCTGCACACATTGCCTTGCTGCTGTTCGCGGATGGCGAACGTCGCTATATCCTGGCGCCACGCGGCATTTCTGCCGGTGACGAGGTTCGCAACGGCAGTGCAGCGCCGATCAAGGCGGGTAATGCCATGCCGATGCGCAATATCCCGGTCGGTACGCTGGTGCACAACGTTGAAATGAAGCCCGGCAAGGGCGGACAGATCGCGCGCAGTGCCGGCAGCAGTGTGCAGCTGGTCGCGCGTACCGGTGACTACGCCACGCTGCGGTTGCGTTCCGGCGAAATGCGCAGGGTGCCGGCAGAATGCATGGCCACCATTGGTGAGGTCGGTAACACGGAGCACAGCCTGCGTTCACTCGGCAAGGCCGGTGCCAGTCGCTGGCGCGGCAAGCGTCCGAAGGTTCGCGGTGTCGCCATGAACCCGGTTGATCACCCGCACGGTGGTGGTGAAGGTCGTACTGCCGGTGGTCGTCATCCGGTCAGTCCCTGGGGTACCCCGGCAAAGGGCTACCGTACACGTAGCAACAAGCGCACCGATGGCATGATTGTGCGTCGTCGCAACAAGAAATAAACAAGAGGATTTTACACAGTGGCACGTTCGATTAGAAAAGGTCCGTTTATCGATACCCATCTTCACAAGAAGGTGGACAAGGCGGTGGCCGAGAACAGCAAGCGACCGATCAAGACCTGGTCACGACGTTCCATGGTTATTCCGGAAATGGTCGGCCTGACGATTGCGATTCATAACGGTCGTCAGCATGTACCGGTACTTATTAACGAGAATATGGTGGGTCACAAGCTGGGCGAATTTGCCCTGACCCGTACATTCCGTGGTCACATTGCAGACAGGAAGGCGAAGTAAGAGGGCAGAGTGATGGAAGTCAGCGCAACACACAAGCAAGCACATATTTCAGCGCAGAAGGCCCGTCTGGTTGCTGACCAGGTACGCGGTATGCCGGTTGAACAGGCCCTGAACCTGCTGATGTTCAGCCAGAAGAAGGCGGCCGGCATGGTGCGCAAGGTGCTCGAGTCTGCCATTGCAAACGCAGAGCACAACGAAGGTGCAGATATTGATGAATTGAAGGTGTCGGCTATCTATGTCAACGAGGCCTCCACCATGAAACGTTTTCGTGCACGCGCCAAGGGCCGTGGTACGCGAATCCTGAAACGAAACAGTCACATCACCGTTACGGTGGGTGACGTCTAGGCTAACCAGCGAAGCGAGTAAAGCGGAATGGGTCAAAAAGTACATCCAACGGGCATCAGGCTCGGCATAGTCAAAGACTGGACATCCACATGGTATGCGGATACGGATAACTATGCTGATTACCTGAACATGGATCTGGAGATCCGTGAATTCATCAAGAAGCGACTTTCACAGGCATCGGTCAGTCGCATCCAGATTTCACGTCCGGCACACAATGCCGTGATCACGGTCCACACGGCACGCCCGGGTATCGTCATTGGCAAGAAGGGCGAGGATATCGATCGGCTGCGCAAGGAAGTGTCCGCGCGCATGGGTATCCCGGTGAACATCAACATTGAAGAGATCCGCAAGCCCGAGCTGGACGCCACCCTGGTTGCAGAAAGCGTTGCGCAGCAGCTGGAACGACGCATCATGTTCCGCCGCGCCATGAAACGCGCTGTCAGCAACAGCATGCGCATCGGTGCCGGTGGCATCAAGATCAAGGTTGGCGGTCGCCTGAACGGCGCAGAAATTGCCCGCAGCGAGTGGTATCGCGAAGGTCGCGTGCCGCTGCACACCCTGCGCGCCGACATCGACTACGGTACCGCCGAGGCAAACACCACATACGGCATCATTGGCGTGAAGGTGTGGATATTCAAGGGTGAAATTATCGGTGCTGTCGAAGACAAGGAAGCCGAGGCCCCGCGCAAGGCGGCTTCCTGATAGCGGAGAATATTCATGTTACAGCCTAAAAGAACCAAATTTCGCAAGCAGATGAAGGGCCGCAACCGTGGCCTGGCACAGCGTGGCAGCAAGGTCAGCTTCGGTGAGTATGGCCTGAAGTCGGCCGATCGCGGCCGCATGACGGCGCGCCAGATCGAGGCTGCCCGTCGTACCATCACGCGTCACGTCAAGCGTGGCGGCAAGCTCTGGATTCGGGTGTTCCCGGATGTGCCAATTACCAAGAAACCCATCGAGGTTCGCCAGGGTAAGGGCAAGGGTAACGTCGAATACTGGATTGCCCAGATTCAGCCGGGTCGCATGCTCTACGAGATCGAGGGTGTGTCTGAAGAAGTGGCCCGCGAGGCCTTCAAGCTGGCTGCTGCGAAGCTGCCCTTTAAAACATCTTTTGTGTCACGGACGGTGCTGTAATGAATGCCGCAGAACTCAGAACCAAATCAGTCAGCGAACTCAAGCTGGAGTTGCATAACCTGCTGCGCGAGCGCTTTAACCTGAGCATGCAGCGCGGTACCGGCCAGCTGTCCCGTCCGGACCAGTTCCGGAAGGTGCGCAAGGATATAGCGAGAATCAATACTGTTTTAACCGAAAAGGCCCAGGCGGGTGATGCATCATGAGTGAGACGACAGAGACAGCACGTACGGTTACCGGCAAGGTAGTCAGCAACAAGATGGACAAGTCTGCCACCGTGATGATCGAGCGCAAGGTCAAGCACCCGGTTTACGGCAAGTACATTCGCCGCTCGACCAAGCTGCACATCCATGATGCGGAGAATACCTGCCAGGAAGGCGATACCGTCGTGATCGAGCAGTGTCGTCCGCTGTCAAAGACGAAATCCTGGCGACTGGTTGAAGTGGTTGGTCGTAGCGACTAGACAGTGCGGCCAGACGAATACTGTATTTACATTAATTAATCAAAGCGAACGGTACAAAAGCATGATTCAGATGCAAACAAAGCTTGATGTTGCGGATAACAGTGGCGCACGCCGCTTGCAGTGCATCAAGGTGCTGGGTGGCTCGCACCGGCGTTATGCGGGCATCGGCGACGTGATCAAGGTCAGCGTCAAGGAAGCCATACCGCGCGGCAAGGTCAAAAAGGGTGAAGTCTACAACGCGGTCATCGTGCGTACCCGCAAGGGTGTGCGCCGTCCTGACGGTTCGCTGATCCGCTTCGATGGCAATGCAGCCGTACTGCTGAATGCCCAGTTGCAGCCTATCGGTACACGTATCTTTGGCCCGGTCACACGCGAACTGCGCAGTGAACGTTTCATGAAAATTATTTCGCTTGCACCGGAAGTTTTGTAGGACACCAGCATGAACAGAATCAAGAAAGGTGACGACGTCATCGTAATTGCCGGAAAGGACAAGGGTAAGCAGGGCAGCGTCTTGCGTGTTATGCAGGACGGCCGCGTGGTCGTCTCCGATGTTAACATGGTGAAACGGCACACCAAGCCGAACCCGAACAAGGGTGTGCCCGGTGGTATTGTCGAAAAGGAAATGTCGATCGATCCGTCGAACATTATGCTGTTCAACCCGCAGACCAAGAAAGGCGACCGGGTTGGTTTCAAGATCCTCGAGGATGGTCGCAAGGTTCGTTATTTCAAGTCTACCGATGAAGTGGTAGACATCTAAGTTGATGGTATAGAGATATGGCCAGGCTGAAAGACATGTATTCGGAAACAGTAGCCAAGCAGCTCAGGGAGCAGTTTGATTACAAGAACCCGATGGAAATTCCGCGGATTACCAAGATCACGCTCAACATGGGTGTGGGCGAGGCTATTGCGGACCGCAAGGTGATGGAGCATGCGGTGGGTGATATGACCAAGATTGCAGGTCAGAAACCGATCGTCATCAAGGCACGCAAGTCCGTGGCCGGTTTCAAGCTGCGTGAAGGCTGGCCGGTTGGCTGCAAGGTCACGCTGCGCCGCGAAATGATGTACGAGTTTCTCGATCGCCTGATCAATGTTGCAATTCCGCGTATTCGTGATTTCCGTGGCATGAATCCGAAGGGATTTGATGGCCGTGGTAACTACAACATGGGCGTCAAGGAACAGATTATTTTTCCGGAAATTGATTACGACAAGATCGATACCCTGCGTGGTATGGATATTACGTTTACAACAACTGCCAAGACGGATGAAGAAGGACGCGCACTGCTGGCTGCCTTCAACTTTCCGTTCAGGCAATGAGGTAGAAGCATGGCCAAGAATTCCATGATTGCCCGCGAGAACAAGCGCACACGTACCGTGAAGCGTTTTGCCAACAAGCGCGCAGAGCTGAAAGCAATCATCAAGAGCACGACGAGTTCCTATGACGAACGCTATGCGGCACAGCTGAAGCTGCAGGAACTGCCGCGTGACGCCAGTCCGGTTCGTGGACGCAATCGCTGTCGCGTTACCGGCCGTCCGCATGGCTATTACAGAAAATTTGGACTGTCCCGGAACAAGCTGCGCGAAGCTGCAATGCGCGGTGATGTGCCCGGTCTGGTCAAGGCAAGCTGGTAAACGATTATGATGACCGATCCCATAGCTGATCTGCTGACCCGTATCCGTAACGGTCAGGCGGCAAACAAGGTGGAGGTGTCCATGCCTTCATCAAAGCTGAAGTGCGCTATCTCAAACGTACTCAAGGAAGAGGGTTACATCAGTGACTTTGCTACCTCGGACGAGGATGGCAAGGCGATACTGACAGTTACCCTGAAATACCATAACGGCACGCCTGTTATCGAGACGATCAAGCGTTCCAGCCGTCCTGGCCTGCGCCTCTACAAGGGCAAGGACGAGATTCCGAGTATCCAGAATGGTCTGGGTGTCGCAATCGTATCTACATCCAAGGGTGTGATGAGTGATCGTCAGGCCCGCGCTGCCGGTGAAGGCGGTGAAATCCTTTGTGTTGTGAGTTAACCGGATAGAGTCATGTCTAGAGTTGCAAAAAAACCGGTCGCTGTCCCGTCCTCGGTGGAGATCACTGAAAATGGCCAGCAGATTACCGTGAAGGGTCCCAAGGGGACGATGGAACACAATATTCACGCGCTTGTTGAAATGAAGCTCGGGGATGGCGAGCTCAGCTTTGCCCCGCGAGACGAGTCCAAGGCCGCCAATGCACTCGCCGGTACCACCCGTGCGGTGCTGCACAACCTGGTAACCGGTGTCAGTGACGGTTTTGAGAAGAAGCTGGAGCTGGTTGGCGTGGGCTATCGTGCCCAGACCAAGGGCAAGGTACTCAACCTGACACTGGGTTTCTCGCACCCGGTTGACTATGAATTACCGGAAGGCGTTACGGCTGAAACACCGAGCCAGACCGAGATCGTGGTGAAGGGCTTCGACAAGCAGAAAGTCGGCCAGGTCGCTGCGGAGATCCGCGCCTTTCGTCCACCAGAGCCTTACAAGGGCAAGGGTGTTCGTTACGCGGATGAAGTCGTGGTTCGCAAAGAAGCCAAGAAGAAATAGGCAAATATTATGGACAAGAAACAATCACGTTTACGCCGGGCGCGTCGCGGCCGGGCACACATCAAGACACTGGGTGCTACCCGGCTGTGTATATACAAGACACCGCGTCACATGTATGCGCAGATTATTACGCCGGAAGGCAATACCGTGGTGGCGAGTGCCTCTACCCTGGACGGTGATGTGCGCAAGGGCGTCAAGTCAACCGGTGGTGTGGATGCTGCTTCCGTGGTGGGCAAGGTGGTTGCCGAGCGTGCCAGGGCCGCAGGCGTCACGCAGGTGGCATTTGATCGTTCCGGTTTTAAATATCATGGCCGCGTAAAAGCACTGGCAGACGCCGCGCGCGAGAACGGCCTGGAATTTTGATAAAGGGTTTCTGATAAAGGTTCACATATGGCAAGAGTAGATGCACAGGCACAGGGTGACGGACTGCTTGAAAAGCTGGTCACGGTAAACCGCGTAGCCAAGGTTGTTAAGGGTGGCCGCCAGTTCGGCTTCACGGCATTGACAGTGGTCGGTGACGGCGAGGGTCGTGTCGGTTATGGCTATGGCAAGGCACGTGAAGTGCCGGTCGCAATCCAGAAGGCCATGGAGTCGGCGCGCAAGAACATGATCAACGTCAATATCACGGACGGCACGCTGCAATATGCGCTGATGGGCCGTCACGGTGCTGCCAGGGTCTACATGCAACCGGCCTCTGAAGGTACCGGTATTATTGCCGGCGGTGCCATGCGAGCCGTGTTTGAAGTGGTCGGCGTGCACAACGTGCTGGCCAAGTGCATCGGCTCGAACAATCCGATCAACGTACTACGTGCGACCATTCAGGGCCTGCAGGACATGCGTTCTCCTGAAGAGGTTGCCAGCAAGCGCGGCAAGACAGTTGCCGAGATTATGGAGTAAGACATGGCCAGCGCCAGCAAAATCAGGGTTTCACAAACCAAGAGTTCCAACGGTCGACTGCAGAGCCACAAGGACACATTGCGTGGCCTGGGTTTGCGTCGCATTCGCCACACGGTTGAACTGGATGATACGCCCGAGATTCGCGGCATGATTAACAAGATTGCCTACATGGTAAAGGTTGAGGACTAGACAATGCGCCTGAACACACTCAAGCCGGCTGACGGCAGCAAAACAGACCGCAAGCGCGTCGGCCGTGGTATCGGCTCCGGGCTGGGCAAGACCTGTGGTCGTGGTCACAAGGGCCAGAAGTCACGCTCTGGCGGTTTTCACAAGATCGGTTTCGAAGGCGGCCAGATGCCGCTGCAGCGTCGCCTGCCCAAGGTCGGCTTTCTGGCACGCAAGTCGCGCTTCGTTGATGAGCTGCGACTCAATGAACTGGCGCTGGTCGATGCAGACGTGATCGATCTCGATGCACTGAAGGCGGCCAACCTGGTTTCCCGCGAAGTGCGCAGCGTCAAGGTATTTGCATCCGGCACGATCGACAAGGCGGTCAGCCTCAAGGGTATTCGTGTCACCAAGGGAGCTCGCGCTGCTATCGAAGCGGCCGGTGGCAAGATCGAGGACTAGATGGCTGACGGAAACACACTTGCGGGTGCTGCCTCGAATATCGGGCAGATGAAAGAGCTGCGCCAGCGGCTCTTTTTCGTCATTGGCGCCATTATCGTTTTCCGTATCGGGGCGTTTATCCCGTTGCCGGGTATCGATCCGGTGGTGCTCGCGGCACTGGTTGACCAGCAGCGCGGCACCATCCTGGAAATGTTCAACATGTTTTCCGGTGGTGCACTGGAACGCCTGTCGCTGTTTGCGCTGGGTATCATGCCGTACATTTCAGCGTCCATTATCATGAACCTGCTGACGGTAACGGTACCGTCACTGGAAGCGCTCAAGAAAGAGGGCGGAGACGCGGGTCGTCACAAGATTACCCAGTACACGCGCTACGGCACGGTTGGACTCGCGACCATGCAGGCCTTCGGTATCTCGACGGCGCTGCAAAGCCAGTCGGTTGCCGGCAGTGCGCTGGTTATCAACCCGGGTCCCGGTTTTGTGCTGACGGCCATCGTCACGCTGGTGACCGGTACGATCTTCCTGATGTGGCTGGGTGAGCAGGTCACGGAGCGCGGTGTGGGTAATGGCATCTCGATCATTATCTTCGCCGGTATTGTCTCCGGTCTGCCGTCCGCGATAGGCGGTACGCTGGAACTGGCACGCACCGGCGAGATGAACGTGATGACTATCCTGCTGCTGTTTGCACTGGCACTGGCAGTAACCGGCTTCGTGGTGTTTGTCGAGCGTGGCCAGCGGCGCATCACGGTGAACTATGCGAAGCGCCAGCAGGGGCGCAAGGTGTATGCAGCGCAGAGCACCCACCTGCCGCTGAAACTGAACATGGCCGGTGTGATTCCGCCGATCTTCGCCTCGAGCATTATTCTGTTCCCGGCGACCATGGGCAGCTGGGTCGGGCAGGGCGAGGGCATGGGCTGGCTCAAGGATATTTCCGCCACGCTGTCCCCGGGACAGCCGCTGTACGTGATTTTCTACGCACTGGCGATCGTGTTTTTCTGCTTTTTCTACACGGCGCTGGTGTTCAATGCCAAGGAAACGGCTGACAACCTGAAGAAGTCCGGTGCCTTCATCCCGGGTATTCGTCCGGGTGAGCAAACGGCCAAGTACATTGACGGCGTGATGACGCGCCTGACAACCGCCGGCGCGGTCTACATCACACTGGTGTGCCTGCTGCCGGAATTTATGATTCTTTACTGGAATGTACCGTTCTATTTTGGTGGTACGTCCCTGTTGATTATTGTCGTGGTGACCATGGATTTCATGGCGCAGGTTCAGACGCACCTGGTGTCGCACCAGTACAGCGGCCTGATGAAGAAGGCGAACCTGAAAGGTCACGGCGGAACCGGACTGCTGCGCTAGCGGCGGCCCTTTTTTAGAGGTGGAATGACATGAAAGTACGTGCTTCAGTCAAGCGTATTTGTCGTAACTGCAAGGTCATCCGTCGCAATGGAGTGGTTCGCGTCATCTGCAAGGACGGGCGCCACAAACAGCGTCAGGGCTAAGCCGTTACACTTAACATGCAAGACATTGAAAAACATACAAATTCAAACCAATCGCGGCTGTCCGGCATGGATCGCCAGGTGACTGTTTGTGTTTGATTTATTGGCGGTCACGGGCTATCCTACCCTGCTTTTCGCGCCGCACTTTTGAATAACCGCGTTGGAGATGATCTAGATGGCCCGTATTGCCGGAATTAACATAGCCCCGAACAAGCACGCAGAGATTGCGCTGACCGGGATTTATGGAATTGGTCGAGTCACGGCTCGCAAGATTTGTGCAGACAGTGGTGTAAAACCCGATGCAAAAATCAAGGACCTGACCGAGGCCGAGGTCGAATCCATTCGCACCGAGGTTGGCAGGTACACCATTGAAGGTGATCTGCGCCGCACGATCTCGATGAACATCAAGCGACTGATGGACCTGGGTAGTTACCGTGGTATCCGTCATCGCCGTGGTTTGCCGCTGCGTGGTCAGCAAACGCAAACCAATGCGCGTACCCGCAAGGGACCGCGTCGCCCCATTCGCAAGTAATCAACTTTAACCAGTAATCGCAGTTAACACCGGAATATAAAGGTATGGCACAGGCACCCACTCGCAAGAAGGTGAAGAAAGATGTCGCAGACGGCATCGCTCACATTCACGCCTCATTCAACAACACCATCATCATGATCACAGATCGCCAGGGTAATGCTCTGGCCTGGGCCACCGCAGGCGGTTCCGGTTTCCGTGGTTCTCGCAAGAGCACGCCGTTTGCCGCACAGGTTGCTGCAGAAAAAGCCGGCGATAAGGTGAAGGAGTACGGCATGAAAAACCTCGAGGTCGAGGTCAAGGGCCCGGGTCCGGGGCGCGAGTCTGCCGTGCGCGCGCTCAACAACGCCGGTTTTCAGATTACCAATATCACTGACGTGACACCGATACCGCATAACGGTTGCCGGCCACCGAAGAAACGTCGCGTTTAGGAAGGAACAGATCATGGCAAAGTACACTGGATCAAAATGCCGCCAATGCCGTCGCGAAGGTGGCAAGCTGTATCTCAAAGGCGAGAAGTGTTTTACCTCGAAGTGCCCGGTAGAGAACCGTCCGTTCCCGCCCGGCCAGCACGGTCAGCGTCGTACCCGCCTGTCGGACTACGCTACGCAGCTGCGTGAAAAGCAGAAAGTACGTCGTATCTACGGTGTACTCGAGAAACAGTTCCGTAACTACTACAAGAAGGCGGCCGGTACCAAGGGTTCAACCGGTGAGAACCTGTTGCAGCTGCTGGAAGGACGTCTCGATAACGTCGTTTATCGCATGGGCTTCGCTGCTTCACGCTCCGAGTCTCGCCAGCTGGTTCGTCACAACGGTATCAGCGTAAACGGGACACGGGTAAACATCCCGTCTTACCAGGTACAGCCCAGTGACGTTGTCGGTATCACCGAGAAAGGTCGTTCACAGTCACGCATCGCTTCTGCTATCGAGCTTGCACAGCAGCGTGGCTTCTCTGACTGGATTGACGTTGACACCAAGAAAGTTGAAGGCGTTTATAAAGCACGGCCGGAACGCAGCGAGCTGCCAGCCGATATTAATGAACACCTGATTGTCGAATTGTATTCCAAGTAATTTCTGAGGGCCTGATTCATGCTGGGTAAAGTCAACGAATTCCTGAAACCGCGCATCGTCGATGTGCAGGGTGTCAGCGACAAGCACGCCAAGGTAACACTGGAGCCACTGGAGCGCGGTTTCGGTCATACCCTCGGTAATGCCCTGCGCCGTATCCTGCTTTCATCCATGCCGGGCAGTGCCATTATCAATGCCGAGATCGATGGCGTGCTGCACGAGTACTCCACGATTGAAGGCGTCCAGGAAGATGTGATCGATATCCTGCTGAACCTCAAGAAGGTTGCGCTGCGCATGCACGAGCGTCATGAAGCGACCCTGACACTCAACAAGAAGGGCCCGGGCCCGGTCACGGCCGGCGACATCAAGCTGGACCACGATATCGAGATCGTAAACCCGGACCATGTCATTGCCAATCTCACCAAGGCCGGCGAACTGTCCATGACGCTGAAGATTGCCAAGGGCCACGGTTACCAGCCGGCCACCCGTCGCGAGACGGATGAGACCGAGGGACGTGCCATCGGCAGCCTGCAGCTGGATGCCTCGTTCAGCCCGGTCAACCGCGTGTCCTACAATGTCGACCGTGCCCGCGTCGAGCAGCGCACCGACCTGGACAAGCTGATCATTGATATTGAAACCAACGGCACCGTTGATCCGGAAGAGGCCATTCGTCATGCGGCGACCATCCTCCAGGACCAGCTGTCAGCATTCGTTGACCTGCAGGCCACCACCATCGAGGACACTGACACGCAGGAGAGTGAGATCGACCCGATCCTGCTGCGCCCGGTCGACGACCTGGAGCTCACGGTGCGTTCTGCCAACTGCCTGAAGGCGGAAAGCATTTACTTTATCGGTGACCTGATTCAGCGCACCGAAGTCGAACTGCTCAAGACCCCGAACCTCGGCAAGAAGTCACTCACCGAGATCAAGGATGTACTGGCGACCAAGGGACTGTCCCTCGGTATGCGCCTCGAGAACTGGCCGCCTGCCAGCCTGTCCGCCAAGGAGCAGGAGCCGGCTGCCTTAATCAGTAACGGGATTTAATCATGCGTCATCGTAAGTCAGGGCGGCAACTAAACCGCAACAGTTCACACCGCAAGGCCATGTTCCAGAACATGACCGTATCCTTGCTGCAGCACGAGATCATTCGCACCACCTTGCCGAAGGCCAAGGAGCTGCGTCGTATCGCCGAGCCGTACATTACCATGGCGAAGACCGACTCCGTGCACAAGCGCCGCGTCGCCTTCAACCGCCTGCGTGATCGTGACACGGTCAGCAAGCTGTTCAATGACCTGGGACCGCGCTTCAAGGATCGTCCGGGTGGTTACCTGCGTATTCTCAAGGCCGGCTACCGCAGCGGTGACAAGGCGCCGATGGCCTACATCGAGATGGTTGACCGTCCGCAAGCGGTCGCCGCCGAGGACCTCGACAGCTAGGCTGCCGGGCACCTGCGCAAGACAATACTGAAACCGGGCCCTGGCCCGGTTTTTTTATGCCGGCTGCGTCCCGCTTGGGCCGGCTGAAGCATGCTGCGCAAGGCTATTGCCAGCAAGACTCGTGTATGATCGATTGCTGCTCTGGCAAGGCGTATGCAATCTGCCTATACTCGCTTGCAGCCTGTCGAGACAGTTTGTGTCACGGGTTGCGGACTGACAGCTATGGCGCTGCATTCTGACTTCATGACACCGGTTTTCTACTGTTCGGATATTACCCCATGATGCTTGTTCAACTGATTGTTCTCGAGACCATCCTGGTCGTGGTAGCGCAGCTCTTGCTGCGTCACGGTGCGCTGCAGTTACAGACAGAGACGCTTGGAGTCACTGTTGTGGTAGAGATGGTAAAAAGCGTCTGGATCATGGGCGGTCTTGCCCTGCACGGCGCCAGCTTCGTGCTCTATGTGTTCATTCTCACCAAGCTCAGGCTGAATATATTCTACCCGGTAGCCACCGGCGCCAGCCTGTTGCTGATTTCCGTGCTCTCGGTGTGGCTGCTGAAAGAGAAGATTAACGCTGTGCAGATCGCCGGCCTGGTCATCATGATGGTCGGCATGACCATGGTGTACATGCAAAAGGCCTAGCGGGCCGGCACAACCAGGTCTAGAAATAGGACTGCAATCCGCCGCGGCGGAAGATATCGAGGCTGGCGCAATGGAAGCCGCCGCCAAACATCTTGTAGTTCATGAAGGCCACGGGAATCGGTTCAAAGCCCCAGTCTTTCATCTTGCGAATCATCGAAACCTGGGATTTCTCGACGATCACCCGTTTCTCGTCCAGCATGAGCACGTTGACGCTGATCCACTTGCTCACCATTGACAGGTAAAAACGCCAGTGGGCGTCGAAGGGGTCCGGGTCCGGGGCCACGAGAACATCCCAGTCCTTAAGTACAGCCGGAAGTTTCGCGACATCGATGAACTCGGGATTGACCAGCACCTTGCCCGGGGCGAGGGGCATAAAGGTCGTGTCGATATGCATCGGCTGGGTACACAGGGTTTCGACCCGGTGAACCCGGAACTCATCACCCAGGTATCTCTGCAGCCACTCGATGCCGACATCATTGGTTACATTGCTCTTGGTAACAAACAGATCCCGCCCGCATCTGACAAAATCGGCCGCGTCGAACACGATCTCCGAATCGTTAATGATGTAGCGCATGTCCTCACCCGTCTCGGGCGGCAGGTAGTCGTAGTCGTAGAGAGAGTCGAGCAATTGCGGCTTGGGTGCCGATTCCCAGCCCGCGCCCTTGTCCCAGTATTCGCGCAGCAGCTTGTGATAGCTCTGGATTTCGAAATAGCGGGAGCGCCACGCCATCGGTGTCTCCAGCACCTTGTCGCCCAGCACGATCAGTCCGTCACGCGGGCTGGCGGTGCAAAAGCCCTTGGTCTTCCAGCCGTTCTGTGACTTGAAACTCTTGCCAAGGTCCATGGGCTCGGGGCGGCGCACACGAATGCCTTCAGCTTCCAGTACCCGCACGAATTCTGCCAGCTCTTTCTGCGCCGGTTCCACCACCGCCCTGGGATAGTAGCGTCCGGCAAGTGGCCAGTAGAGCTTGCGTGCTACGGCAGGCAGGCTCTGGGTGAACATGACGTGGCGGTTGGGAATGGTGGCGTGCTCCAGGCGGCCGACGATGACCTCCTCCAGAGGATCCCACTCGTTCCAGCTGTTAACCGGGCAAATCCCGGCGTCTGCCATTGGCTGGGCAGGTGACTTGACGCTATCCACAGTGTTCGAACTCCCAGAGCAGGCAATTGACGGCCATGCTAGCTATGTTGAATTTCCTAATTAATACAGACACTAAGGCTTTATCCTGATCCCGGTGTGTGACCGGTGTGTGGCCGGGGTGGTGCGAGGGTCCGGGCAGCTGTCTGTACCGCCCGGGATTATACTGGTAATACGGTCAAATTGGTCGCCCGGGCCCGTTCCCGGTCAACTCCGGGTGGCGAGCCACGCATCAGGTCAGCCGCTGACGACCGCGACGGGGGCGGATAACTGTCAAAAAAGACCACGCACGAAACCTTCTCGGGGTGCGAGCGTCAAATCACCGTTGGCCGCGAGGTGTGTAATCCGGGGCAAGGGGCAACAACAACGCAAAAAAATACGGAGGGGCATCGATGAAAGCATCAGACCTGCTGGTTAAGTGCCTCGAAAACGAGGGGATTGAATACATCTTCGGTGTGCCGGGGGAAGAGAACGCCGACTTCATGATGTCGCTGGAACAGTCGCAGCGGATTCGCTTCATACTGACGCGCCACGAGCAGGGCGCGGCCTTCATGGCCGAGGTCTACGGCCGGCTCACCGGCAACCCCGCCGGCTGCCTGGGCACGCTTGGACCGGGCGCGACCAACCTGATTACCGGGGTGGCCGACGCCAACATGGACCGCGCACCGATGCTGGTACTGACGGGGCAGGGTGCCTCGACACGCCTGCACAAGGAATCCCACCAGATCATGGACGTGGTGTCGATGTTCGAACCCGTCACCAAGTGGGCGACGGGTGTGCTGCACGAAGACACCATTCCCGAGATTGTGCGCAAGGCCGTGCGCATTGCCCGTACCGAGAAGCCCGGTGCCTGCCTGATAGAACTGCCGGAGGATATTGCCGGCAACGACACGTCTTGCGTGCCGCTGACGCCGCGGTTGTTCCGGCGCCCGGTGCCCGATGATGTCATCCTCGACAAGGCCTTTGAAAAGCTGCGCCATGCAAAGCGTCCCATCATCATTGCCGGTAACGGTTGCATACGGCGTCGCGCCAGCGCGCAACTGCGGCGCCTGTGCGAGAAAACAGGCATCGGTGTCATCAGTACCTTCATGGCCAAGGGCTGCGTCGACATGAATGCCGACTACTGCCTGTTCACCGTCGGTCTCGCTGCCAGGGATGTCGGTGACTGCGGCCTGGATGCGGCGGACCTGATCATCACCCTGGGTTACGACATGGTGGAATACCACCCGCGGCTGTGGAACCCGACGGGCAACAAGGACATTATTCACGCCGACTTTCTGCCCGCCGAGATCGATGCGCACTATCACCCCGATACCGAGCTGGTGGGTGATCTTGCCTACACCCTGGAAAAGCTGGCTGACCGTGTCGATGCCTGTGGCGGTATCGATTTCCGCTCCAGCCAGCAGGCCGCTGTTCGCGAGCAAATGCTGAAGGAGATCGGCGAGCACAGGGATGACAGCACCGCGGGCAGCATCCGTCCGCAGAAGGTCCTCTGGGATGTGCGCGTGGCCCTGGGCCCGGATGACATCCTGCTGTCGGATGTCGGTGCGCACAAGATGTGGATCGCGCGCTACTACCAGTGTCATCAACCGAACACCTGCCTGATACCCAATGGTTTCTGTTCCATGGGGTTTGCGCTGCCGGGCGTGATCGCCGCGAATCTGGTGTACCCGGATCGCAAGGTGCTGGCGATCTGCGGTGATGGCGGATTCATGATGAATGTACAGGAAATGGAGACCGCGCGGCGACTGGGTTCCGATATCACGGTGCTGGTGTGGGAGGACGGGGCCTATGGACTCATTGCCTGGAAGCAGCAAGGCGAGTTCGGGCGCCATACCGATCTGTCATTTGGTAATCCGGACTGGATGAAACTCGCCGACGCGTTCGGCTGGCACGGTCACCACGTGGAGAACAGCGCCGGGCTGGCCGCAACCCTCGGGCAGGCGCTGCACGAGTCCGGCCCCAGTCTCGTGGTGGTGCCGATTGATTACCGCGAGAACATGTTGCTGAGCGAACGGCTCGGCAACATCGTCTGCCCGATATAGGTTCGCCATGTCCATGCATATCGAGATGAAGATACCGGGTGCTGCTGTGTCCGCAGATCCCCTGCAGGTGTTCGCGCCCTATGACAACCGCTTGCTGGCGACGCTCGATACTGCCGACGCGGTGGCCGTCGAGCAGGCCCTGGCGACAGCCTTCGCCTTGTTCCGTGACCGCAGCCGCTGGTTACCCCGGGCACAGCGCATCAATATTCTGGAAAAGACCGCCGCGTTAATGGCTGAACAGCGCGATGTGCTGGCCCTGGCTGCGGCGGACGAGGGCGGCAAGCCCCTGGTCGACTCGCGGGTCGAGATCGATCGCGCTATCGATGGCATTCGCAACTGTATCGAGTGTATTCGTACTCACGCTGGCCAGGAGATCCCGATGGGTATCAATGCCGCCTCGGCCGGGCGCATGGCGATGACGCAGCATGAGCCCATCGGCGTGGTGGTCGCGGTCAGTGCCTTCAATCACCCCATGAACCTTATTGTTCACCAGGTCGGTCCGGCGATTGCCGCCGGCTGCCCGGTGATCATCAAGCCGGCGGAAGACACGCCGCTGTCCTGTTTCCGGCTGGTTGAACTGTTGCGCGAGGCAGGCCTGCCGGAGGCCTGGTGTCAGCCGCTGGTGGTAGCGAACCTGGATGTCGCCACGCAACTGGTGACGGACGCCCGCGTCGGTTTTTTCAGCTTTATAGGCAGTGCCCGGGTCGGCTGGATGCTGCGCGCCAGGCTGGCGCCCGGTGCACGCTGTGCGCTGGAGCACGGCGGTGCGGCGCCGGTCATCGTGGCCGACGATGCCGACCTGGAGACGGCCCTGCCGCTGCTGGCCAGGGGCGGTTTCTACCATGCCGGGCAGGTGTGCGTGTCGGTGCAGCGTGTGTTCTGCCAGCGCGACAAGGCCGAGCAGGTCGCTACCGCGCTGGCAGCCATCGCCCGTGAGTTGCGGGTCGGTGATCCGACCGATGCAGCGACCGGGGTTGGCCCGTTGATACGCCCGCGCGAGGTCACCCGTGTGCACGAGTGGGTGACGGAGGCGGTGGCCGCCGGTGCGCGCTTGCTCTGCGGTGGCGAGGCCCTCTCCGGGAGTTGTTATGCGCCGACGGTGTTACTGGATCCACCGCGGGATGCACGGGTCTCGCAACTGGAAATCTTCGGGCCGGTGGTGTGTGTCTACAGCTGTGATGACATCGACAGCGCGATCACCGCGGCGAATGACGTGCCGGTCGCCTTCCAGGCGGCCGTGTTTACTGCATCGCTGGATACTGCACTGCAGTGTTATCGCCAGCTGGATGCCTCGGCGGTGATGGTGAATGACCATACCGCGTTTCGCGTCGACTGGATGCCGTTTGCCGGTCTGCGCGAGTCCGGCCTGGGTGTCGGTGGCATCCCGTATACCTTCCACGACATGCAGATTGAAAAGATGCTGGTGGTGAAATCGGATGCGCTGTAATCAGCGCGTTGCCGGTGACGGGTTGGGCACACGGTGCTGCGGCCTGTCACTGGCCCGGTGCAGTGTGCTCTAGTCAAAACCGGCCTCTATGGTCGGCTTGATTACCTTGCAGCAGGGCGAGACGGCAAAGTCCCGCGGCGCACTGCGCGTGACGCTGGTCGACGCCAGGCTGCCCAGGCTCATCAACCAGGCTGACTGCTGGTTGCACGGGGCAGTCTGCACATCGGCCGCTTGTCCCCAATGACCGGTTGCCTTACTGTGTGGCCTCCTGGAGTGCCGTCGGTACCCGCTTGCAGGATATTGACGCTGCGGCGAACAGGGAAGCACGCTGTTGACCGGCCGTGACTAGAGTCGCTTGCCGGCGAGGGTGGGTTCCTTGTCGGTGCGCGTTTCCAGTTTCAGGTAACTGACGAGGCGCACATTACCGCTGGCGTGTAATTGTTCGTGAATCTGCGCAACCACGGCGAGGATGACCTCGAGATCGCCCTCGATATTGGTGCCCGAGGCATGTGTTTCCAGGATAAAGTCGTGGCCCTGCAGCAGTTCGACGACATGTTTTACCTGCTGGCGTACGGAGACGCCTTCGCCAACGGGGATGACCTGTAATTCAGCAGTTGCCTTCATGAATGAACTCGTTTGCATGGCCTGTGGTCTCAAAAGTGTCTCACAAATCCATACGGGAACCCAGTATGTCATTCCGCTACAAGTCAGTTAAATCCAGGGCTGCCGACTGCGCCAGGCTGGCGGCCGGGGTCGCCGGCAAACGTGGTCCGCGTACGCTGATGCTGGCACTGGCCATGCTGCATTCGGCAACGGCCGCGGCCGACAAGCTCAGTTTCAGCAGCGGCCCCCGCCAGGTCACCCTGCTGGAGCTGTACACCTCGCAGGGCTGCAGCAGTTGCCCGCCTGCCGAACGCTGGCTGAATGAATACATCGATAATAAAGACCTGTGGACGCGCACTGTGCCGCTGGCCTTTCATGTCGATTACTGGGACTACATCGGCTGGAAGGACACCTATGCCACACCTGAATACGGCGAACGCCAGCGCGAGTATGCGCGCCGTGGCAAGGCGCACACTGTCTACACGCCCGGCCTGTTCACCAACGGCCGGGAATGGCGTGGCTGGTCACTGCGCCTCAAGCCGCGCGCCAGCAGCAGTAAACCGGGCGACCTGTCGGTCACCATAGAAGACGGTTATCTTTCTGCAGATTTCGATACGCTGAAGCGTGAACCCTACGAGCTGCACATCGCCATACTTGGCTTTGATATCAAGACGAGGGTCAAGAGCGGCGAGAACCGCAACAGCACCCTGGCACAGGAATTCGTGGTGCTTGCCCATGAATGGCACCGCTCTGGCAACAAGCACTGGCACGTTTCCATGCCCGGGCATCGCGACGTGTCGGCGCGCTACGGCATAGCGCTGTGGGTCAGTGAACCGGGACGGCCGACACCGATTCAGGCGACCGGCGGCTGGCTGACTGAACAGGGTGCAGATGAGGACGACAATGACGAAGAATCTACCCGGGAACGTAAATAATGGTAACTGAATTATTCAGAACAATTGATAACAAGGACCTGCAGGGTTTTATTGCATTGCTTGCGCCGGACTGTACCTTCAGGTTCGGAAATCAACCTGCGGTGAACGGCGCAAGCGCGATCGAGGATTACGTTTCCGGTTTCTTTGGCTCGATTGCCGCGCTTTCCCATGAAATCATGGATAGTTGGGATGTTCCGGGAGGCGTGGTGTGTCATGGCCGTGTTTCCTATACGCGACAGGATGGTTCGATATTGTCTGTTCCGTTTGCGAATATTCTTAAACTGTCTCCTGCCGGTATCGCTGATTACCGGATATTCGCGGATACCTCGCAACTGTACTAGTTAATGGCTGCGCACCTGTAGGCTATATTACCGCTGGCAAGGTGCTCAAACCGGGCATGGAGTACAGGCCGTGGTCACTGGCTTGAGTATTTGATTTGCTCACAGGGGAACGTATGGCTGGGTGTTGTGACAGTGGCTGTTCACTGGATGCCTTGCAGCAGAGGCAGCGGGCAACCCTGCGCGTTGTACTCTCGATCAATGCGCTGATGTTTGTGGTGATAGCCGCTGCAGCGTTGTATGGCGAGTCGAATGCCCTGCTTGCCGATAGCCTGGATAATCTCGGTGATGCCTTGACCTACGCGTTAAGTCTTTTCGCCGTCTCCAGGGGGGCAGTGGTCAAGGCCAGGGTGGCGCTCTTCAAGGGTTGGCTGATCTTGCTTGCCGCCGGCCTGGTGGCCGTTCATATCATCTACAGGCTTTTCGTGCCC
>CAJQNP010000274.1 GCA_905479705.1 uncultured Gammaproteobacteria bacterium | reverse complement strand
CCGGACAGGACGCGCAGCGTGGTGGTCTTGCCAGCCCCGTTGGGCCCGACAAGCCCGAGAATATCCCCGGGCGCCACGTTGAACGACAGGTTATCAACCGCGACAAAGTCGTTATACGACTTGGTAAAGTTTGTGACTCGAATCATATTGGCTACCTGGTGAAACTCCATTTCGGTTACGTATCCTTGTGACGAACCAGTGAACTGTCATTACGGCGTCAACCCAGGTACTCACTGACATTGACTTCATCCAGCTGCTCCGCCTGCAGGAAACGGCGTCCATACTCCAGGTAAATGCCGCTGCGCAGGAACAGCTCGAACAGGTCCGGATCGATATGCCGGTCCTTCTTCATAAAGCTCATGATGCGTAGCGCCTCGCTCAAACGCTTGGCCTTCTTGTACGGACGGTCCGAGGCCGTCAACGCCTCAAAGATATCGGCGATCGCCATCATGCGCGCGGTCAGGGGCATCTGCTCGCGGCGAAGGCGCTTCGGATAACCCGTGCCGTCCATGGTCTCGTGATGGCAACCGGCGATCCGCGGCACATCGCGCAGGTGCTTTGGATACGGCAGCTTCTCCAGCATGATGATGGTTTGCATAATGTGGTCATTGATCTTGTAACGCTCTTCTTCCGTCAGCGTTCCGCGACCGACCTCCAGGTTATACAACTCGCCGCGGTTGTACTTGTACTCCGGCGTATCCATTCTGAAGCCCCACGGATTGTCAGTCGCAAGCCGGTCCACGGCCTGTCGCTCGATCAGGTGCTGTACCTTGTTGTTCAGCAACTTCTCCGTGACCGGCAACGGACTTGCGGCGTCACGCTGCATGCGCTGGCGCTCTTCCCAGGACACGCCCAGCCGGTCATCCAGCGTGCGTGTCCAGTCATAGCCGGCAATCCGCTGCAGACGCTCGAGCTTCTCCGGCGCCATGAATTCACCACCGAGGTTGCATTCGGCGACAAAGGCAAAGTCATCGTCCAGCCCTTTCAGCTCGTCCTGCAACGCCGCATCAAGACCCGCCGCATCCTCTCCCGCGGCGCGTTGCTGCCAGTAACGCAACTCGGCATCCCGCTTGAGCACCTCGAAACGCATGCGTATCTCGTGAATGCGGTCATACAGCGTTTCCAGCTTGGTGGCCTTGTCGACAACATACTCGGGCGTCGTGACCTTGCCGCAATCATGCAGCCAGCTGGCGATATCCAGCGCCTCCCATTGCTGGTCATCCAGTGTGAAGTCGCTGAACGGCTCCGCCGTACTGTCACAGGCCGCCTGCGCCAGCAGCTTCGTCAGCTCCGGCACGCGCTGGCAATGGCCTCCGGTGTAGGGCGATTTCGAGTCGATAGCACCGGCGATCAACTTGATAAAGGCATCCAGCAAGGCCTTTTGCATCATCAGCAATTGCCGGCTCTCCAGCGACACCGCGGCAAACCCGGACAATGCACTGATAAAGGCCAGCTGATTATCAAACTGGCCGTCATCATCGACGTCGGCAATCCCGCGATAGACCAGACATAGAACCCCGACCAGCTCTGCCTGCCGGTTGCGTAGTGGCAACGCGGCCAGGGTGAGTGCATCCGTTTCAAACAGCCCCGGCAGCGCGGCCAGACCGCCAACGGTCTCCGCGGTGAGCTGCAGCATGGAACTGTCAGCCCGGTGTGCCGCCTGTACCAGCGCGTCATCGCCAGCCTGTGAAAACTGCGGCAGCGACGCCACATCCAGGTTGCCGCGCACCTTGTCCACCAGGATCACCGGCTCAAGGCTGGCCTCGTCCTCGCTGACCAGGTAGACGAGGACACCGTCGGCTGCACCGATGGTCATCGTCTCGCGACTGATGCCGTGCAGCAGGGAGTCGAAGTCCTGCTCGCTGGCCAGTGAATTGATCAGTGACATGAAACGCTTGATCGTGGCCTTCATCATGTCCATGGCCTGCGACAGCTCATCGACCTCGGTGATAAAGGAGCGCGGCTGGCGGCTGCCATTGAAGTCAAAACGGCTGATCTCGCCGGCCACGCCGGCCAGCCTGCGTATCGGCCCCGAGATCCTTTCCGCGGTATACCAGACCACCGGGACCGCCAGCAGGATAACGAGTGCCATGACCATCATGGAACGGCTGCGCAGGCTGACGGCATCGACCAGCAATTCCTCCACGGGTGTCGCCATCAGGACGTAGATGGGTACCACGCCCTCGCGGCTGACCCGGCGCAAGACGCCTTCCCACTTCCTGTTGTCGAAACTGAATTCCAGTGACCGCGGGGTAATCTGCAGGTCCCGGGCGAGATAGCTCAATACATCGCTGCCCAGTTCGGTGAGCTGCGCGATGCGGATCTCGTCTCCGTTGACAGCCCGTAGCAGCCGCTCGGACTGCGGATAGGCAATGGCATTACCGTTGTCCGTGAACAGCACCACCTCGGTACCCGGGGTGACCTTGTAGCGACTGATCGTTGCGGAGAGATTTTCCAGCGTCACATCCGAGGCAACGACCACGCCGCTGTCGCCCACTTGCCGCGCCAGTGTCATGCCCACCCGGCGGGCAAAATAAAACAGGTAGGGTTGCGTCAGGATCAGCTCGTTGCTTGCGGCCGCCTCGGTATACCAGTCGCGCACCCGCGGATCGTATTGTGTCGCCTCTGCCGCATTTCGCGAGACCTCACGAAGGGCATCGTCAAAGTATATACGCACCAGCCGGCGCTCTCCGGTCGCTGCCGTATCGACATGATCGGCCACGTGACTTGCCGCAGCGGGTGCCGCAAAGCGCTCACGCATCTGCTTGTCGGACAG
>CAJQNP010000273.1 GCA_905479705.1 uncultured Gammaproteobacteria bacterium | reverse complement strand
CGGTATCGGACTAGTGGCAGTCAACGGCAGCGGTGTAGTGTTTTGGTCGCGATTCGCGGCTGTAAGCCGCTCCTACAGGTCAAGTATTCACTGGTTGGGCCTGGTGGCGCAGCAGCGCTTTGCAAGCGCAAATTGCGGCTGAATCACACTCCATCCCTGTTATGCACATTGTCATCCTGATTCTTGTTTTGCTGGCATTGGTCTTCGGTCCGCAGTGGTGGGCGCAATACACCTTCCGTCGTTATGCCGTGAACCAGTCCCGGATCCCGGGTACCGGTGGCGAGCTGGCGCGGCATCTGCTGGATAGTTTCGAGCTGGCCGATGTTGCGGTTGAGAAGACCGACAAGGGGGGCGATCACTATGATCCCGAGAGCCGTAGCGTTCGACTGGGTCCCGATAACTACGACCAGAACTCGCTGACGGCGGTGGCCGTCGCCGCGCACGAGGTGGGGCATGCCATCCAGCATCGCAACAGGGAGGCCAAGCTCGCACTGCGCCACCGCCTGGTAAAGGTCGCGCAGACCACGCAGCAGATCGGTGCCGGCGCCATGTTCCTGCTGCCGGTGGTGATGGCTGTGACGCGTGCGCCGGCTTCCGGACTGGTGATGGGTGCTATCGGGCTGGGTAGCATGGCGATGGCGACCCTGGTGCACCTGGTGACACTGCCGGTCGAGTTTGATGCCAGCTTTGGCAAGGCGCTGCCGATCCTCAAGGCCGGGCAGTACATCCAGCCCGGGGATGAGGCGGCCGTGCACAGCGTGTTACGGGCAGCAGCACTGACCTATGTGGCCGGTTCACTGGCAAGCCTGCTGAACCTGGCACGCTGGCTGGCGTTTTTGCGGCGAGCGTAGACGTTACGTAGACAAACCGGTAACGCGGATTATTTTGTAATGTTGGTGTCAGGGATAGGTCGCGATTCCCAGCAGGATTTGCTGAACAACTGTCAGGTCACCCACGGTTAACTCTCCATCCGGTGTCGGTACTCCCGCGATGACCGGTGCGATATCAGCTCGCGCCATTTCTGCGGTTGATAACGTCTCCAGATCCATAAGGGCGCGGGTCAGTTTCAGGATGTCAGCGGCATTCACAACGCCGTTGCCATCGGTGTCTCCCCAGGCCGGTGAGTCGATGGCATTCAGGGGATCATGGCCGGCATCGATCTCCATACCGTCCTTGAAGCCGTCGCGATCGGTGTCGCTGTCCAGCGGGTTCGTGTCCTGGTCCGGGGTATAGGTGTCGAGTGGTGTGTCTGAGTAATTAACCTCTGCACCATCGTCGAGACCGTCATTATCCGAGTCGGCGTCTTGCGGGTCGGTACCGAGAGCCGTTTCAAGGCTGTCCTCGAGGCCGTCATTGTCATCATCGGTATCAACCCCGTCCGGCAGGCCGTCGAGGTCGGTGTCGATCACGGTGAGTGCGCCGTACATGTTCAGTCGGCCGTGCATACTCCAGCCCAGCATATTCTGGGTGCTTGCGCCTGTTGTATCGGCACCGTATTCAAGATGACTGCGTACCACCGCGTTACAGGCAACGCCGCTTGGGCTCACGCAAGATTGAGGCGATTGGCCTGGAAACAGGTGCGCCCAGACCAGTGCGGCCGTGCCGGCGACGTGCGGGCTGGCCATCGAGGTGCCTGATTTCCACGTCATGCATCCTTCTGTCGTTGGATCAAACGGGATATAGAGAATCTCGGCGAAAAAAATACATGTGCCAACCGGGATGGTGGAAAGGATGTCTTTACCGGGTGCGAGTAGTGAGACCCAGTGATCACCGGGTACAGAAAATGTGGAGAAGGAAGCCAGATTGTCAAAGTGATTGGTGGCGCCAACGGCAATGACCTCGGGGTAGGCAGCCGGATAGACGCGTGTGGTGTTTGCATCATTGCCCGCAGCAGCAACCAGAACAACACCCTGACTCCAGGCATAGCTGATTGCGGCAGTCTCGGTATTGGGGCGCGTTGGTGTGCCGATGGGATCACCATTGGCATCCAGATCATCACTGCCGTAGCTCATGTTGATGACGTGGTAACCGTTGTCGGCAGCGTAGGTAATGGCGGTGGCCGAGGCAGATACGGGACAGACGCCGACAGTGACGTAATAACCAAGCGGAGGCAATAAATCCAGGTCGTATTCAAAGCAGGTCTTGAGATTGCCAATAGACGAGTTCCAGCCGGTGCCTGATATACCGATTTCGTTATTGGTGTGTACTGCCGCGATGCCGGCCACATGGGTGCCATGTTCCGCAATATCGTCCAGGTATTCGCTGTAGTCGGAAACAAAACTGATTTCCTCGACACACTTGCCGATGTGCTCGATGCTGCTGCAATCGACACCGCTGTCGAGGATGCCTATCTTGACGGAGGTACTACCGGTAGTGATATCCCAGGCCTCGGGGGCATCAATATCGGCATCGGCCGTACCGTCAACCTGTGTCACTCCATCGCTTGCAGTGTGGAGTTGCCCGGTATTATTGAGCCCCCATTGCTCTTCGAAATATTCTCTATCGGCGATGACACCACCGTTCTCCGGTCCCGGGTCATTGCCTTCATCGGGGATGACGAGCAGCCGGTAGTAGTCCGGTTCGGCGAATTCGACATTCGGGTTGGCGCGGTAGCGCGCTATCTTGTCCTGTACCTTGCCCCTGGGAACGCTCACGATATGAATGTCGATGCCGGGAATCTTGCGAAGCTTTTTAGCGCCGACGTCGCGGTGTGCCTTGCTGTGCTCTGCTGCCGCGGAGCCGGGCCTGAATTTCACCAGCACGCGATCCGGGGCGTAGCGGGGCACCTGTTCCCGGGCGGCCTGTTTACGCGATAGCTGTGGTTTTTTGCCCTGGCTGGATGAGGCGGATGCCTGGGCCGGGGGCGATATGCCGGGTTTGGCCGCCATGAGCAGGCCGGGCGAGACTATGAAAAAACACAGAAGAAAGGCAGGTATCTTGCTGTTTATCTTTAAAAAAGTACCCATGAATCAGAGTTTCTCCGGCCGATTGTAAGATCTCCGCCGGTCACTCTTGTTATATATTTAATTAAATCTTAACCCTGTTTTGCGGGTATTTGGAAGAATTCATTGCAGCCTGAGGCAGCGATCACATAGATTCTTGCGGTCAGACCCGTCAATGAGCCAGAACCCGCCGGCCCCAGGGCCTGTACTTGGATAAATTATGCGTCAAACCTCTTTTCTGATTGCCTTGCTGATGCTGCTCACTGGCTGGTGGCTAGGCTGGTATACCCATGACCGGTTTGGAACAGAGCCTGAACACGTGATCCTCAGGGAACCGTCGCCTGCGACGCGTACGCTGACGCCGGAACCAGCCGTGTCCGTTGCACCCGTCGCCGGGCCTGGTCGTGCAGCCACCCTGGCCGACTTGCTGGGCCGTCATGATTTCGGTGCCGTCGTCGAGCGCTACGCTGCACTGCAGCAAGCGTCGAGCGAGGCGGCAGTGGCGGCCCGTGAAGAAATCCTGGCGGCTGCGCGGGCATTGATTGACGCACACCGTTACCAGCTGGCAGAAGATCTATTACAGCAATTCCTCGTGATGGCGCACCGTGACGTCGCTGCACGCATGTTGCTGGCCGAGGCCTATCACGGTCAGGGTGACGACCGTGCCGCCATCGACCAGCTCTACGAGGCAAAGGGCTACGCCTACCGCGCGGCGATGTTGCAGCGCATCACGGCGCGCATCCGTGAGCACGTGGCAGCACTTGTACAGGTGATGAAACGCAGTGAAGACCATGCAGCCTTGCTTTTACTGTACCAGCACCTGGTTCAGCTGGAGCCCGATTATGCGCCGTACTTCATGGGTCTTGCCGATACCCAGCTGGCACTGGATGACATGGAGGCGGCACGCCGTTCGTTGTTGCTGATTGCGCAGGATCCGACCGTGGGTGTGCAGGCGCAGACACGGCTGACCGAAATCAACCTTGCACTGGTCGAGCGACAGGGTCTTGATGGCGGGGAAGAGGCCGCAGCGCTGGTCGGTATCCCGTTACAGCGCAGCGGCAATCATTTTATCGTTGCAGGCCGGCCGGGCGGTACCCACAGCGTGCAGTTGTTGATCGACACCGGTGCGTCGCTGACGATCTTTACACCGGACGTGTTTCAACGCCGCGGGATTCGTTACCAGGATACCGGCCGCACCCGTGTCTTTCAGACGGCAAATGGCCCCGTCCGCGCCCCGGTCTACCGGCTGGCTGCCTTGACGATTGGCGACTGGCAGGTGAACGCGCTCGATATCGGTGTGCTGGACCTGGGCCGTGACACGGGCATTGACGGTCTGCTGGGGATGAACTTTCTGAGTCACTTCCAGTTCTTCATTGACCAGAACGAATCGGTGCTGATGTTGACGGGTGACTAGGTGATGGATTCATCACCTGCATGGCAGAACCCCTGCCATGTGTTCCTTCAGGCGCGGCTTGCCGCCGCGATTTGCGCTTGCAAAGCGCTCCTACGACAATCGATGCACCGGTTGAGTGGGACGTGCTACGGATGACCGGACGCATTCCGTGTCCTTTCATTTGCACCGATGCTATGTGTTACCTGTAGGAGCGGACCGTGTCCGCGACAAGGGGCGCCCCGGTCGCGCATGCGATGCGCTCCTACAACGATAGAAACACCGGTTGTGTGGTCGTGTTGCGAGCGTGTCCACGCTTTGTGCGCCCGGATGTTTGCAACGGTGCCATGGCATACCTGTAGGCGCGGCTTGCAGCCGCGAATCGCGCTTGCAAAGCGCTCCTACGACAATCGATGCGCTGGTTGTGTGGGACGTGCTGTGGATGACCGGACGCATTACGTGTCCTTTCGTTTGCACCGATGCTATGTGTTACCTGTAGGAGCGGACCGTGTCCGCGACAAGGGGTGCCCCGGTCGCGCATGCGATGCGCTCCTACAACGATAGAAACACCGGTTGTGTGG
>CAJQNP010000272.1 GCA_905479705.1 uncultured Gammaproteobacteria bacterium | reverse complement strand
AATCGGCGTTCTGTGGTGAGGGGATGGGGACGATGACTCCTACGGTCTGTACCCTACGGTCAGAAGCGACTTGTCTGTCCCTCCCATCCCGGCGCCTTCAATCATCATGATATCTGGCGTGAAACACCATACAAGCGCCTTCCAGGCGCGAAGGGTGTAGCCGATGACCAACTGACTAGTGATCAGTCCCGTGCTTGGTGACCAGCAGGTCTTCCATGATCAGGTACTCGAGATCCGAGCCGTAGAACATGTTGAGGGCATCCTCTGGCGAGCACACCATCGGTTCACCGCGCCGGTTCAGCGAGGTATTCAGCACCACCGCGTTGCCGGTGCGCTTCTCCAGTTCCTCGATCAGGGCATAGTAGCGCGGATTGGTGTCGCGGGTAACGATCTGCGCGCGCGCCGTGCCATCCTCGTGCACCACCTCGGGAATGCGCGGCTTCCAGGACTCCGCCACGTCAAAGGTAAAGGTCATGTACGGCGACGGATGATCGGTCTGCAGGATGTCGCTGGCCACACTGTCCAGCATACTGGGACAGAACGGTCGCCAGCGTTCACGGTACTTGATCTGCTCGTTGATACGGTCGGCAATGGCAGCGGTACTCGGGTCACCGAGGATACTGCGGTTACCGAGTGCGCGCGGACCGAATTCCATGCGCCCCTGGAACCACGCAACCGGGTTGCCCGCGGCCAGCAGCTCGGCCGCTCGCGCAGGGGCATCGTAGAGCGCCTCGAACACCGGCCGCTTCTCATGCACCTCGCAGGCAGCGATGCACTGCTCCGTGGTGTAGGACGGTCCCAGGTAGACATGCTCCATCTTGTGCAGCGTCTCGCCCAGCTCGTTGGCGATGTAGGACGCCGCACCGATCGCGGTACCGGCATCACTGGCGGCGGGTTGCACGAACAGTTCATGCACATCGGGCATGGCGATGATGCGCTGGTTCAGCTTGACGTTCAGCGCCACGCCGCCGGCAAAGCACAGCTTGCCGGTTTCCTTCAGCAGGTCACCGAGGTAGTGATCGATCAGCTCCAGCGACACCTCTTCCAGCAACCGCTGGATACTGGCGGCATAATCAATATAGGGATCGTCGATTTCATCGCCCTGGCGTTTCGGCCCGAGCCAGTCAACCAGCTCCTGGCTGAAGTAATAGCCGCGGCCATTTTCCTTGTAGCGGCGCATGCCGATGACGTTGGCGAGGCGCGTGTTGACCTTGAAGCTGCGCCTGTTGTACTCAATGAGCCGCGACAGGTCATGCTTGTCCGGATCTCCGTAGGGCGCCATGCCCATCACCTTGAACTCGCCATCGAGCATCTCGAAACCCAGGTACTGGGTCAGTGCGCCGTACAGGCCACCCAGCGAGTCCGGATCATAGAACTCCTTGATCTTGTGAATACGACCGTGTTCGCCGTAGCCGAAAAACGTCGTGGCATACTCGCCCTTGCCGTCGATGCCAAGAATGGCGGCCTTTTCGCTGAAGCCACTCAGGTGATAGGCACTGCTGGCATGCGCGAGGTGATGTTCGACCGGTCGAAAGCTGATGGCACCCTTATTAACGCCCAGATCATCAAGCATCTCCATCACGCCACGCACGTTGCGCCGGTAGCGGCGGTTGCCGTTGAAGATCGCCGGCAGCGCGCGGTCCGGGGCGTACCAGTAGCGCCGTGCATAGTGCCAGCGTGCCGGTGAAAACAGGCTGATCGGGCTGTAGGGAAAGGCAACGACATCGATGTCGTTGGGCTGCAGGCCGGCAAACTCCAGGCAAAAACGGCTCGACTCGAGCGGAAAGCGGCCCTTGGCATGCTTGTCGCGCAGGAAGCGTTCTTCTTCAGCCGCGGCTACCAGCTCGCCGTCAACAAACAGCGCGGCCGAGGCATCGTGCCCCACGGCACCGGAAAGACCAAGAATAATCACGGCGCCGCTACCTGCTGCGCCTGCAGTGAAGCCCTGAACAGTGCATCGATGTCCGGACACGCCTGCCAGTTACGCATGAAGCGCTGCAGGTCACGCCGCTGCGCGGCAAGAAAACCCTGCTCGCTGCCGTGCTCGCGCAGGGCATCCAGGTCGATGACCGCGACGCCCTGCGGTGTCTGTATAAAATTCGTGCCCTTCATATCGCCATGCGTGATGCGGCATTCCGCCATTTGTGTCAGTAATGTGGTCATGCGCTGTATCGCTGCGCGGGTCGTGTCGTCGTTCGCATCGGCCGCCTCGCACAAGTGAGTGATGTCCTCGCCGCCGACGTATTCCATGATCAGCCAGGCCCTGCCGCGCAGCGGACCGAAACGCTGCTCGCGCAGCGCGACCGGCCGGGCGCCAAGGATACCGTAGAACGCCAGCCGATGAGCATTTTCCCATGAAATCGCTGCCCGTGTGCGCCGCAGGGCCCGATTCAGGCGGTGCCCGGGTCCCTTGATATTGTAGCGTTTGACGACCAGCTGGCGGCCGTCAACCATGACCGACCACAACGTACTGGTGTTGCCCTGCTTCAGGTAGCGGGCACTGCCCGGTTGCAGGCTGGCATCCGGGTCGGCCAGCAGGGCCTGCAGGGCCGGGCTCGACAGGCGGCGGTCACAGATACGCACACTGCGCCAGTGGCGCTGGCAGATAAAGGCACTGCACTCACGAAAGATCTTTTTCAGGTACTGCCGCTGGCGCTCGCGGCGATAGTGTTTGATGCGTGCAAGTAACCCGGCAGTCGGCAGCCGGGTCTCATCCCAGCCGCGTTGTGCACGGTAGTCCGGCAGGAGCGCATCGACCCGTGCGTCATGGCGTGGATAGAACTGGGCGAAGAACCGCGCCAGGTTGTCTCGCGAGGCCTGCT
>CAJQNP010000271.1 GCA_905479705.1 uncultured Gammaproteobacteria bacterium | reverse complement strand
AGTATTCACGGCCGTTCGCGTACACAGGGCAAGCAGTATGGTCAGTCTGGAAACCCCGGTTTGTAAGTTTGGCAAACCTGCCGTCGATTTTTCATTACTCGGTGTTGATCAGCGACAGTGGACGCTAGAGTCGTGCCGGGGGCCGCGTGGTCTGCTGGTGATGTTTATTTGTAACCACTGCCCCTATGTGAAGGCAATTCGCGAGCGTCTGGTGCGCGACACACGAGAATTGCGCGCGCTGGGTATCTACAGTGTCGCCATCATGTCCAATGATCCCTCCTTATATAGGCAAGACAGCTTCGAGAACATGCAGGCGGTCGCCCGGGAATTCAATTTCCCGTTTCCCTATCTGGTCGATGACTCCCAGGCGGTGGCGAAGGCCTACGGAGCCGTGTGCACCCCTGATTTCTTCGGTTATAACAGTGACATGGGGTTGCAGTATCGTGGGCGGCTGGATGCCAGCGGCCGGGAAACGGCGGCCGTGGAGGCGCCTCGAGAGCTGTTTGATGCCATGTCCCTGGTCGCCGAGACGGGGCAGGGCCCGGCAGAGCAGGTGCCAGCAATCGGTTGTTCAATCAAATGGCGGGACTCCGCCTGAGCCAGGGCTTTTGGGATTCATAAGCTATTGTTATAGAGTGATTAATAGCCGAAATAGTGGCGCTGACCCACCCCCATCCGTGCTATTGCCGTACGACGCAAACTAGTGGAAAATAGCGCGCCTTATTAAAGAGGGATGCAGGGCATAGCGGACAACGACAGAGAACGTCCGGTCCTGCACACAGTTTCGATGCAGTTGCATGCCTCAGTGCTGACAAACTAGCGCTGGAGGCTTTTTTTGTCGCCGTTTCTTCGCGACTTGGCGCGGCTCATCGTGCGGGCTGGTAGTAACACCCGCACCGCCATGTGCGGACAACACTACTTAACAGAATTCAAAATCAGAACAGGAGAACAACATGGCTCAGCGGAAAGAACTCGCCAACGCTATCCGTGCACTCAGTATGGATGCCGTGCAAAAGGCAAATTCCGGCCACCCGGGAGCACCCATGGGTATGGCGGATATAGCCGAAGTCTTGTGGAACGATCACCTGAAGCACAATCCGACTAACCCGGACTGGTCAGACCGCGACCGCTTTGTCTTGTCCAACGGTCATGGCTCGATGCTGATTTACTCGCTGCTCCACCTGACCGGCTACGAACTCTCGATTGATGACCTGAAGAACTTCCGTCAGCTGCATTCCAAGACGCCGGGACATCCGGAGTATGGTTATGCACCGGGCGTGGAGACCACCACCGGACCGCTGGGGCAGGGTATTACCAACGCGGTTGGTATGGCGATAGCCGAACGTTCGCTGGCCGCGGAATTCAACCGTGATGGTCATGAAGTGGTTGACCACTTTACCTATGTGTTTCTCGGCGATGGCTGCCTCATGGAAGGCATCTCGCACGAGGCCTGTTCCCTGGCCGGGACACTTGGTCTCGGTAAGCTGGTTGCGTTCTGGGATGACAATGGCATCTCCATTGACGGTCACGTGGAGGGCTGGTTTACAGACGACACACCGAAACGTTTTGATGCCTATGGCTGGCACGTCATAGCTGATGTCGACGGTCACGACCACGCGGCTATCGAGCGCGCGATTGTCGAGGCAAAGGAAGTCAGCGACAAACCCACCATGATTTGCTGCAAGACCACCATTGGTTACGGTTCGCCAAACAAGGCCGGCACCCATGGCTGTCACGGCGCCCCGCTGGGTGATGATGAAGTCGCACTGACCCGCAAGGAGCTGGGCTGGGGGCATGAACCTTTCGTCATCTCCGATGAGATCTACGAAGGCTGGGATGCAAAGAACAAGGGTGTGCGTGCCGAGGCTGAGTGGAGCGACATGTTCGCCGGTTACAAGGCCGATCATCCCGAACTGGCTGCAGAATTCGAACGCCGCATGGCCGGTGACTTGCCCGCTGACTGGACGGCCAAGGCGGACGATTTCGTCAAGTCGGTTGATGACAAGGCCGAGTCACTGGCGACTCGCCAGGCATCCCTGAAGTCTATCGAGGGCTATGCGCCGCTGTTGCCGGAGATGTTTGGCGGTTCTGCTGACCTGGGTTGTTCAAACCTGACCGAGTGGTCCGGTTACAAGCCCATGCGTGCTGACACACCGGACAGCAACTATGTCAACTACGGCGTGCGCGAGTTTGGCATGTCGGCCATCATGAACGGTATCGCCCTGCATGGCGGTTTTATCCCCTTCGGCGCGACCTTCCTGATGTTCTCCGAGTATGCCCGTAATGCCCTGCGCATGGCAGCCCTGATGAAGGTACAGAGCATTTTCGTTTATACCCATGACTCGATTGGTCTTGGTGAAGACGGCCCGACGCACCAGGCGATTGAGCAGATCCCGACGTTGCGCATGATTCCGGGCATGAGTGTCTGGCGTCCCTGTGATGCCGTCGAAAGTGCCGTTGCCTGGCAGGCCGCCATCGAGAAACAGGACGGCCCTTCCTGTCTGATTTTCTCACGCCAGGGACTGCCTCATCAGGAGCGCAGCGCAGAACAGATTGCCGCGATACGCAAGGGTGGTTACATCCTCAAGGATTGTGATGGCACACCGGACGTCATCATCATCGCAACCGGTTCCGAAGTGGCCTTGGCCATGGGTGCGGCCGAGCAGGCAGCTGGCAAGCAGGTCCGCGTGGTGTCGATGCCGTCAACGACGGTATTTGACAGCCAGGATGTTGCCTACAAGGAATCAGTGCTGCCGGGCAGTGTCACGGCGCGTGTTGCCGTTGAAGCCGCTGTTACCGGGGGCTGGTACAAGTATGTCGGCCTGAACGGTGCCGTTGTCGGTATCGACCGTTTCGGTGAATCTGCCCCGGCCGGTGAGTTGTTCGAGTACTTTGGCTTTACGGTGGACAACGTCGTCAAGGCGGTCAACAGCGTAAGCTAGGACAAACCTGTTTTGATATAAGCTGCTCGCCCGTTATGGGCGGGCAGCGATAACCTTTAATTTAACTGTTAGGAGAAGAATGATGACTATTAAAGTCGGTATTAATGGCTTTGGCCGTATTGGTCGCATGGTCTTCCGTGCTGTCGCGAATGATTTCAATGATATCGAGATCGTGGGCATTAACGATCTGCTTGACGCTGACTACCTTGCCTACATGCTCAAGTATGACTCCGTGCACGGTCGCTTTGCCGGTGATGTGTCTTCTGATGCAAACAACCTCATCGTTGACGGCAGAAAGATTCGCCTGACTGCCGAGCGCGATCCTGCCGACCTGAAGTGGAATGAAGTTGGTGCAGACATCGTAATTGACTCAACCGGTTTTTTCCTGACTGAAGAAAGTTGCCAGAAGCACATCGATGCCGGTGCCAAGAAGGTTGTACAGAGTGCTCCGTCCAAGGACGGTACGCCGATGTTTGTCTACGGCGTGAACCACGAGACCTATGCCGGACAGGCGATCGTTTCCGCTGCTTCCTGCACAACCAACTGCCTCGCTCCGATTGCCAAGGTGCTGAACGACAACTGGGGCCTGAAGCGTGGCCTGATGACCACGGTGCATGCGGCAACGGCTACACAGAAAACTGTTGACGGTCCTTCACAGAAAGACTGGCGTGGTGGTCGCGGTATTCTTGAGAACATTATTCCGTCATCCACCGGTGCAGCCAAGGCTGTTGGTGTGGTGCTGCCCGAGCTGAACGGCAAGCTGACAGGCATGGCCTTCCGCGTTCCGACCTCTGACGTATCTGTGGTCGACCTGACTGTCGAACTTGAAAAGGATGCCTCTTATGAAGACATCTGTGCTGCCATGAAGGCTGCGTCAGAAGGTTCGATGAAGGGCACTCTGGGATACACCGACCACAAGGTTGTCTCCACGGATTTTCGTGGCATCAGCCAGTCATCCATCTTTGATGCAGAGGCCGGTATCGCGCTGGATGGTACCTTCGTGAAGCTGGTCTCCTGGTATGACAACGAGTACGGCTATACCTGCAACATGATGCGTTTCGTGCAGCATATCGCCAAGTAAACCAGGTAAATGTAATCACTCCCGGGCGACGGCACACACAGGCCGTCACCCGGGGTGCAATAACAGCGTCGCACCGTACGTGCGTGCCTAACAACTATGGAGTCGTCCATGTCTGTTCTCAAGATGACTGATCTTGACCTGTCCGGAAAACGTCTGCTGATTCGCCAGGATCTGAATGTCCCGATCAAGGATGGCAAGGTTGCCAGTGACAAGCGCATTCGCGCCAGTCTGCCTACCATCGAATTCGCCGTGAAGACCGGTGCGCAAGTCATGCTGATGTCGCACCTTGGACGCCCGACCGAAGGCGAGTATGCCGATGAGTTTTCACTGCGACCTGTGGCCGAGCATCTATCCGGATTGCTGGGCAAGGAAGTCAGGCTGGTCAGTGACTATCTCGACAAGGCGCCTGAGCTGAATGACGGCGATGTTGTGTTGCTTGAAAACGTCCGTTTCAACAGGGGCGAAAAGAAGAATGACGAGGCACTGTCAAAAAAATATGCCGCGCTGTGTGATATCTACGTAATGGATGCGTTTGGTACGGCTCACCGTGCCCAGGCTTCCACGCACGGTGCCGGGCAATATGCAGCGGTTGCCTGCGCGGGACCGCTGCTGGCTGGTGAACTGGATGCGCTGGGCAAGGCGCTTGATGGCCCGCAGCGTCCCATGGCCGCAATCGTGGGTGGTTCCAAGGTGTCAACCAAGCTTACCGTGCTTGAATCACTTTCCGGTGTTGTCGATCAGCTCATTCCGGGTGGCGGTATCGCCAATACCTTTATCGCAGCCAGTGGCTTCAATGTTGGCAAGTCACTCGTCGAGAGAGACCTGATACCCGAGGCGAAGCGATTGATGGAAGCAGCCCGCGCCAAGGGCGGCGAGATTCCGGTGCCGACCGATGTTGTCGTGGGCAAGGAGTTCTCCGAGTCAGCCGAGGCAGTTGTCAAAAAGGTCGATGAAGTGGCTGATGATGACATGATCTTTGATATCGGGCCCGAGACTGCGGCCCATTTTGCCGACATGATGAAGATTGCCGGTACGATAGTCTGGAACGGTCCTGTTGGTGTGTTTGAGTTTGACCAGTTCGGCGAGGGTACAAGAATCCTTGGCATGGCCATTGCCGACTCGGATGCTTTCTCTATTGCCGGCGGTGGTGACACGCTCGCGGCAGTAGACAAGTACAATATTTCTGACAAGGTGTCCTATATTTCCACCGGTGGTGGCGCCTTTCTCGAGTTTCTGGAAGGCAAGAAACTACCCGCGGTAGCCATGCTGGAAGAACGCGCAGAGCAGTAAGGCACATCCAGCGGCATAACCGAGAATAATATAAACTGACATCATGCCAAGACGTACCAAGATAGTTGCAACCCTGGGTCCGGCGACGGACGGGAAACATGTTCTGGATGAAATGATCCAGGCGGGCATGGATGTTGTCAGGGTGAACTTCTCGCACGGTACCCACGAGGACCATGTCAAGCGCGCTGAGAATGTACGAAATCGTGCGCGTGCCCATGGTCACCAGGTTGGTGTGCTGGCGGATCTGCAGGGCCCCAAGATTCGTATCGAGCGTTTCGAGGATGGCATGATCCATCTCGAAAAGGATGATCATTTCATTCTCGACACGTCGCTGGATGTGAATGCCGGCACCCGTGAGAAGGTCGGTGTTACCTACAAGAATCTGCACAATGACATCTCGCGTGGCGATACCTTGCTGCTTGATGACGGCTTGCTGGTTCTGTGGGTCGAGGAAGTCGAGGAAACCGAGGTGCGCTGCAGGGTGCTGGTTGGCGGACGCCTGACCAACAACAAGGGTATCAATCGTCTTGGTGGTGGCCTTACTGCAGCATCGCTGACAGAGAAGGATCGTGATGATATCAAGGCCGCTGCAGCCATGGGTGCTGACTACGTGGCGATTTCATTCCCGCGCAGTGCCAATGATGTTAACGAGGCGCGTGAGTTACTGCGTGAAGCAGGCGGACACGGTGGCATCGTTGCCAAGATAGAACGCGCCGAGGCGCTCGAGGCGCTCGAAGAGATTATTGAAGCATCAGATGCCGTCATGATTGCACGTGGTGACCTTGGTGTTGAAATCGGGGATGCAGAACTGCCCGCGGTGCAGAAGAAGATAATCAAGATTGCTCGCTCGCATGATCGTGTTGTTATAACTGCCACGCAGATGATGCAGTCCATGATCGAGAATCCGATACCGACGCGAGCAGAAGTGTTTGATGTTGCCAATGCCGTTATCGATGGTACCGATGCCGTGATGCTGTCCGCAGAAACGGCAGCAGGACAGTATCCATCCAAGGTGATCGAGGCGATGGACCGTATTTGCGCCGGCGCCGAGCGACAGCGTAGCACTTCAGCGGCCGAGCGCCGCATCAATATCCGCTTCAAGGATGCAGATGAGGCCATCGCCAAGGCGGCCATGTATACCGCGAACAGCCTTGGTGTGAAGGCGATAGCTGCCCTGACCGAATCGGGTGCCACCGCCCTGTGGATGTCGCGTATCAGTTCAGGTATTCCAATCTTTGCAATGACGCGCCATGTGGAAACGCGTCGCAAGGTAACCCTGTATCGCGGCGTTTATCCGGTCAGTTTTGATGTGACCACGCCGGATCACGCCACGGTGAACAGGGAGGCCATTGACGAGTTGATGCGTCGCGGAGCCGTACGCGACGGCGACCTGGTGATTATTACCAAGGGCGACCTGATGGGCGTGCATGGCGGAACCAATGCCATGAAGATAATTCGTGTCGGTGAGCATGAAATCATGGAGCAATAGTTTGTTAAGGGTTGAGGTTGTAAAGACGTCACCCGAACTGGCTCGAAGAGTCTGAAAATCTGTAACACCAAGTAAACGATTAACCTGTAGAAATTTAGGAGAAGACAATGGCCATAATATCTTTACGCCAACTGCTGGATCACGCTGCCGAACACGGCTACGGTGTGCCGGCCTACAACGTCAACAACATGGAACAGATGCATGCGATTATGGAAGCAGCGGATGAAACTGACAGTCCGGTTATTTGCCAGGCTTCTGCCGGTGCACGTTCCTATGCAGGCGCACCTTTTCTGCGGCACCTGATTCAGGCAGCAGTCGAACAGTGGCCGCATATCCCGGTCTGTGTACACCAGGACCACGGTGCATCTCCCTCGGTCTGCCAGCGCTCTATCCAGCTCGGTTTCAGCTCGGTCATGATGGACGGCTCTCTCGGTCCGGATATGAAGACCCCGATGAGCTATGAGTACAATGTTGATGTCACCAGCAAGACTGTTGCCATGGCACATGCCTGCGGCGTGTCTGTCGAGGGTGAGCTGGGTTGCCTGGGTTCTCTGGAAACCGGTATGGCCGGCGAAGAGGATGGTTCCGGTGCAGAAGGTGTGCTGTCGCATGACCAGTTGCTGACAGATCCCGAGGAAGCGGCCCGCTTCGTCGAAGATACCAAGTGCGACGCCCTGGCGATTGCCATCGGCACCAGCCATGGTGCATACAAGTTCACCCGTCCGCCGACTGGTGACATCCTTGCCATAGACCGCATCAAGGCAATTCATGCGCGCATCCCGGATACCCACCTTGTCATGCACGGTTCATCGTCTGTGCCGCAGGACTGGCTGGCTATCATCAATGAAAACGGGGGTGACATGGGCGAGACCTATGGCGTACCTGTCGAGGAAATCCAGGAAGGCATCAAGAACGGTGTACGCAAGGTCAACATCGATACTGATCTGCGTATGGCTTCAACCGGTGCTATCCGCAAGCATCTGCAGGATAACCCTTCAAACTTTGACCCTCGCAAGTATCTGCGTGCGGCCACGGACGGTATGCGTGATATCTGCAAGGCCCGTTACGAGGCCTTTGGTACCGCGGGTAATGCCTCAAAGATCCAGGTCATCAACCTGGAAGACATGTACAAGCGCTACGAGAGTGGCGAACTCGACCCGACTGTGAATTAATCCGCAATCGGGATCTTTGGAAAAGGCGGCTGCGGCCGCCTTTTTTTTGTGTATATTTTTCTGTAGGTCCAGGTCCTTTACCGACAGCTTGCTGCAAACGAGGTTGTGATGTCACGCGTCTATCCGTTTTCCGCCTACGACAAATACATGAGTCTGAAACTGGATTCGAACATGTGGCTGGTTATTGTCTACTTCCTGCATCCGTATCTTCTGAAGATCTCGACGTTTCAGATGGGACGCGGGCCCAAGTCTGATAGCGTCAGTGGCCTGAAGAATCTCATTTATCCGGATGACTTTGGCTTTTTCCTGGCCTTCGTTGCATCCATACCGGTACTGTTGCTTATGGTTGCCTACGCCAGGCGCAAACCGGATGCGGCACAATGGGTGCGAACAATCTGGGGCAATGGCAGGAATCTGATGGCGACAGCGGCCGTGCTGAGCGTCATCGTCGTTTTTGTTCCGTTTCTGGCAGAACTGTCTCACTCGATTCCCGTTTATGGCTGGGGCCAGCTTGCCGTGGCCGCCGGCATACTCTATTACCTGTTTACCTGCAAACGCGTGGCTGACACCTTTGCCGATTTCCCTGCAGACAGTGAGTCGGATCCCGGCAAGGCATAGCCTCCATCCCCTGTAGACCGGGGTGGGCAAACACCTGCCATGACACCCTGTAAAAGACATATAAAACAGTAGTATACGGGCTGTGTTCCGGATGGGATGTGCAGCCTTGCATGCTGCCGTTCGTGTGCCGCCCACCATTCAATTTATCCCCAACGTGTCCGATATCTTTTCAGTGCGTATTTCAATGAGTTACTCGATAGAAGCGGCTTTCTGAAAGGGGGGGCTGCCCCGGCTTGAACATGAAAACATGAGCAGAACAGAGCAAAAACAGTTTCGCGGAGAATCCGCCCTGGAAGAACCAGACCTGGTAGTCACCCAGGGTGTCAGCATATTCGAGCCTGAACTGGACAGTCAGCAGACCGAGCTGGTGTATACCCAGGCCCCCGCAGCGATTGTAACGGCCTACCTGCTGGCTGTAATCGTTACACTGGGCACATGGAGTGTTGCTGACCAGACGCATCTGCTGGTCTGGCTGTCAGCGCAGTCAATTCTAAGCGTTGCCCGGATGGGACTCGTCTACAGTTACCGGCGAGCAGGCGAGGCGCAACGTGGCGGATCCCGCTGGGGACTGCTGTTTTTCTCGGGTGCGTTGGTCTCGGGTGTGGTCTGGGGTTGTCTTGGTCTGATGTTCAGCTTTTCATGGCCGGTTGAGTATCAGACGCTGACATTGATGGCTCTTGCCGGTGTGATCGCAGGTGCGATTTCATCGTATGCAGCCATGTTGTCTGTCTATATCGCCTTCATGGTGCCGGCGATGCTGATCCCCGCGCAGTCCATGCTGATGCACAACAGCAATATCAGTAACAACATGGGGCTGTTGATAATGTTGTTTGCTGCAGCCCTGCTGGTGATTGCACGCAACTACAACAAGAGCGTTATCAAGTCCCTGCGGTTGCGGGAAGAGAACAACGCATTATTGCGTGAGACTGCAGACATGAATGCTGCGTTGCAGACAGAGGCACGCAATCGTCACAGGCTGCAGGACCAGCTGTTGCGTGAGCGCCAGCTATTTACAAAGGGGCCGGTCACCGTGTTTCGTTGCAGGGCCGAACATGGTTGGCCTATCGAATATGTTTCAGAAACGATATCCCATTACGGTTATAACAGCGACGAACTGATTGCCGGAAATTTGATGTTTGCCAGTATCGTGCACGCAAGCGATGTTCAGCGAATTGTTGACTCCGAACTGCAATCCGATGAGAGCGGGGCTCGCTACATCGGCATTGACTACCGTGTCATGTGTGCCAACGGTGATGTGCGCTGGGTGTACAGTTACAGCATACCTGTCAGAAATCATGCAGGTGAGTTGGCGCACTATGCCGGCTATATCCTGGATATTACCAGTCGAAAACAGGCGGAATACGAGCTTGACCAGGCGCGTGAGCGTGCCCAGATAACACTGCACTCGATCGCGGATGCTGTTATTACCACGGACGTAAATGGCCAGGTCGAGTACCTGAATCCCCGGGCGGAACAGCTGACCGGTTGGGATCGGGAGATAGCGCGTGGTTTGACGCTGTCGCGCATATTGTGCAAGTTTGATGAGAAAAGCCAGTCGCTGCTGGAAGAGCCTGTCATGCAGTCACTGCACGTCGGCAAGACAATCCAGTCCGCTGCCGATGAGTGCCTGGAACGGCACGATGGTAGTGAATTTTCGGTGCAGTTTTCTGCTTCCCCTATCATGAGTGACGATGGAACCGGCATGGGTGTCATACTCGTCATTCACGATGTAACAGAAGCCAGGTTGATGGAGGAGAAGATTTCCTACCAGGCCAGTCATGACGCGCTGACCGGCCTGATTAACCGCTCTGAGTTCGAGAAACGCCTCAATTATGCCATCGAGTCTGCCTGGTACGAGGATGAGAAACACGTGTTGTGTTACGTCGATCTGGATAACCTGAAGATTGTTAACGATACCTGTTCACATGAATCGGGTGATGAGCTGCTCAGGGATGCGGCGCGATTGATACAGGGTTGTCTGCGTGAGTCTGACCTGCTGGCCCGCCTGGGTGGGGACGAGTTCGGCGTGTTATTAAAGAATTGCTCGCTGAGTGGTGCTGTCGAACTTGTTGAAAAGATACTGGGTGTGATCCGTGGTATACGCTTTCAGCGCTGTGAACGCGTATTTGAAATAACAGCAAGCATCGGGGTGACAGCTATCGATGCGGATACCCTGAGTGTACCGGACATAATGATCGAGGCAGACCTTGCCTGCCATGCAGCCAAGGATTCAGGGTGTGATCGCCTGCATATCTACCACCCTGAGGATCAGGGTCTGGCGCGCCGCCACAGCGAAATGCAATGGGTTTCCAAGCTGACCGAGGCGATCAAGTCAGACAAACTGGTGCTCTATTCCCAGGAGATCGTTCCGGTCGTTCCCGATTCAAAGGCAGGCCGGCATTTTGAAGTACTGGTGCGCATGCTTGATACTGATGGCAGTATCGTCCCCCCCGACAGGTTCCTGCCTGCTGCAGAGCGATATAATCTGAGGCTCTTCAGGAAAATTTGTGGGTAAAAATATAGCGGATTCGTAGCAAGAGAGATAGTTTTCTGGAAATGGGGGGTAGAGCATCCTGCCCCGACTCTGAGAAGATGGAAGTGTCAAGCAACCATCAATCAGAGCAAAAGGAACAGGATGCAGATCAAGACTATCCTCAATCGAGTCCAGAAATTCAAATCATTTGTCTACGGAGCTGTTCGTTGGGTTGAAGGGGCTTCTGTTCCGACCCTTGAAGTTGAGCTGGAGTCGCGCTCGAACAGCCGCCCGGAGTGCTCTGGCTGCGGGCAGCGAAGGCCAGGCTACGACAGGCTGCCCGAGCGGCGCTTCGAGTTTATTCCGATGTGGGGTAACAAGGTGTTTTTTGTCTATGCGCCACGCCGGGTCGAGTGTCCAGACTGCGGTATCCGGGTGGAGCGGATGCCTTGGGTGTCCGGCAAACACCGGCTGACCGAAGCCTATGCGTGGTTTCTGGCAAGCTGGGCGAAGCGCCTGAGTTGGAAAGAGGTGGCAGAGGCATTTCGTACGTCCTGGGACCATGTGTTCTGCTCGGTGGAGCGAGCTGTGACTTGGGGACGAGAGCATCAAGACCTGTCGGGCGTCAAGGCTATCGGTGTTGATGAGATCGCCTGGCAACGAGGCCACCGCTATTTGACACTGGTCTACCAGATCGACGGACACTGCAAGCGACTGCTGTGGGTCGGTGAGAAGCGTACGGTCAAGACGTTGCTAAGGTTCTTCCGCTGGTTCGGCAAGGAACGGAGTCAGTTGCTGGAATTTGTCTGCAGTGATATGTGGAAGCCGTATCTGAAGGTAATTGCCAAGAAGGCTGGGAGGGCCATTAATATCCTGGACCGGTTTCATATCATGGCCCACCTGAGCAAGGCAATCGACGAAGTGCGTGCCCAGGAGGCGAGAGAACTGAAGGAGAAAGGTTACGAAGCCGTGCTAACGAAAACGCGCTGGTTGTTGCTCAAGCGACCAGAGAACCTGACAGACAAACAGGAGACCAAGCTGGCGGATCTTTTGCGGTACAATCTGAGATCGATGCGGAGTTACCTTCTGAAAGAAGAGTTTCAGTTATTCTGGCAATACACGTCGCCTTATTGGGCTGGGGAGTTTCTCGACAAGTGGTGCACCAAGACCATGCGCTCAAAGCTTGAACCCATGAAGAAAGTGGCCAGAATGCTCAGGCGTCATCGGCCTCTGCTACTGAATTGGTTCCGAGCTAAAAAGCAGTTCTCCAGTGGGATAGTTGAGGGCTTTAACACCAAAGCAAAACTGACTACCAGAAAAGCCTATGGTTTTCGGACCTATCGTGCCGCTGAAATCGCTTTATATCACGCGCTTGGTGCTTTACCTGTACCGAAAACTACCCATGAATTTTTCTGAAGAGGCTAATTGTTATTGCCGGCATGGAAGCGGCAACGTCAGTCTTGTCTCCGCCCAGGCACTCAGCGACGTGCAATTCTTTACCTTGTTTTACCGCACGGTA
>CAJQNP010000270.1 GCA_905479705.1 uncultured Gammaproteobacteria bacterium | reverse complement strand
CGACTGTGCATGGCCGCTTTGCTCCTCGAAATTTTCCACTGCCTTTAGTGCGCTGAATACGCCGTCCTCGTGAAAACCATTGCGCCAGTAGGCGCCGCAGTACCAGGTGCGCCGAACCCCGTTGATTTCACCCTGGCGCTGCTGCGCGGCAATGCCACTGGTGGTAAATACGGGGTGATCGTAGGACAGTTTCCGGATAATCCTGTCAGGATCGATGTTTTCGCTGTCGTTCAGGGTGACACAGTAGGTCGACCCGGACTGGATATGTTGCAGTATGTTCATGTTGTAGGTTACGGATACACGCGTTGCCTGCCGGCTCCTGCTCAGGTAATTCCACGCTGCCCAGGCGCGCCTGGTCCGGGGTAGCAGGCTGGTGTCGGTATGTAACACTACCTCGTTATTCTGGTAGGGAATGGCACCAAGGATGTCGCGTTCGCTGGCGGTCGCGTCACTCAGCATTTCCAGTGCCTGGTTACTGTGACTGGCAATGAACACCTGGTCAAAGCGCTCTTGCATGCCGGATGCCGTGCTGATGGTCACATGTGTCGGGCTTCGTTGTATGGATACGACCGGGGTATTCAGGCGAATCCTGTCCGAGAATCCGGCTGTCAGCTTGCTTACGTATTCGCGCGAGCCACCCTTGATTACGCGCCACTGTGGCCTGTTCTTGACGTTCAGCAGGCCATGGTTGCAGAAGAAGCGGATGAAGTTGGTGGCAGGAAAAGACAGCATCAGTTGCGGATCGGTAGACCAGATCGCTGCACCCATCGGGATGATGTAGTTGTCAATGAACAGTCTGCCGTAGTTGTTCGCAGCCAGGTACTGGCCGAGTGACAGGCTGGCATCATCGTCTGCAAGCAGTTCGCGTGACTCGCGGTTAAAGCGCAGAATGTCGCGGATCATGCCGTGGAAACCCGGGCGCAACAGGTTGCGTCGTTGTGCGAACAGGGTGTTCAGTGACGAGCCGCTGTATTCTATGCCGGTGCTGCGGCAACTGCTGCTGAAACTCATGGCAGTTGCTGTTGATTCGACACCCAGCTCATCGAGCAGTGCGATGAAATTGGGATAGGTCCAGTCGTTGTAGACGATGAAGCCGGTGTCGATGGCATGTGTGCAGTCATTATCGGAAATATCGTGGGTGTGGGTGTGTCCACCCACGTGGCTGCCTGCCTCGAATACGGTTATGTCATGCTTGTTGTGCAGTTTGTGCGCAACGACATTGCCTGCAATGCCGGTTCCTACAATGGCGATTCTCACGACGTTTCATCCAGTTTCTGTTGAGGGGCGAGCCTGACCTTCGAGGTGTCGTATCCCAGTTCTGCGATGAACGCGAGGATTTCCCGGTAATCTGCGTCGCTGATCTGCGGCGTACGCGCCATGATCCAGACATAATCGAGCTTGTTTCTTCCAATGACGGTGCGTGTGTAGTCATCGTCGAGATACACCACGCGATAGTCGGCCTTGACAGGCCAGATGAACTGCATACCCCAGATCGCATTGGAGGGGTCATCGCTGATGTAGCCGCGGGGGGTGTAGGTCTTTAACGGGCCGTCAAAGCCGCCCTTGTTAAAGGTAAAGGTGGTGGCTATTTCCCGCTCGTTGATCCTTGTGTAGTTTTCGACAGGGTTGTAGGCCTGCTTCTCGATGGATGTCGGTATGTTTGCGATGACATACCAGTCACCCATAAAACGATCGATGTCGACATGCGAAACCGTACGCACGGGTGTTACCGCGCTGCAGGCCGTCAGTGCTGCCGCGGGCAGTATCTGCAGGATTCTAGTAAGGATGTTCATTGCATTCACTCGGATACGTAGCGCAACACGCTACCCGTGCTTGTCAGGGTTTCCAGGGCCAGCCAGCGATCGTTGTGTGAGTACCACAGGTCGATGACCATATCGTCGGCGGTGAGGCGGAAATGTCGCGCCGGTGTGCGGGTATCACCGGTCTCGATGTTGCTCTCGCCGAGATAATCAGTTGTGACCTCGACATATTCACCCGTCTGGGAATTCAGCAGCTGTTTTCTCTGCAGAAATGTCATGTCCCAGTAGGCAAAGGTGCTCACACAGGCGGGCAGGGTGTTTTCACCGTCGCGGTTTTTCAGCCTGAAGCCACTGTCGGTGCGAACGCCGTTGACGCTGTACTGGTCGCCGTTCTGGTCGGTGGTCGAGTCGATCCTTTCCAGGCAGCGGTTGTTCCAGAGTTCGGTGTTCTGGTGTTCGTAGGAAAACAGAGGTATTTTCAGAAAGGTGACGTCGAAGTCAGCCCGGGTCGTCACGCGTGCCTTGTCTCCTGAATGATCGAGGCTGAAATGGTGGTAACCAATTGAATCGTCATTGAGAAACACCGTGAATTTCCATTCACTGGAGTTCTCCGGTGAAGCTGCCAGCGGCATGCTGCAGACCAGGCTGGTGACCAGTGTTATGCACCACACTGTCAGGCGTTGTCCGGGATAGTGGTTCATCGCGACAGCAAGACCTTGCGCAGATGCCTGGGCGCACCGGGTATGAATGCATTGGTGCGTGCAATGTAGTCCCTGTACCCGGGGCGGCGCTCGACGATGTCCTTTTCCAGCAGTGCCACACCGGAAACACGCAGTAACAGGAGGGTCATGAGCAGCGGAGAGATGATCGTCCACCAGCCACCGCTGGCGACTGCGAACAGGAAGAATCCCCACCACACGCAGCATTCGCCAAAATAATTGGGGTGCCTTGAGTATCTCCACAGGCCCCTATCCATGACCTTGCCGCGGTTGCCGGCGTCTTTCTTGAATGCCGCCAGTTGATAATCAGCAAGGCTCTCGAACAGCACGCCACCGACAACCAGCAGCAGGGCAAGACCGTCCAGGATGCCGAGCGCTGCGTCACTGCTGATCGCTGCGTAGAGGGGCAGGGCTACAATCCAGGCAATGAATCCCTGCAACAGGAAAACGATGTAAAGACTCTTGAACGCAAAGCCCTTGCCGTGTCTGAGTCGCATGGCAGCGTAACGGGCATCCTCCGGCTCACCCCAGTTGCGCCAGGTTATGTAGATGGCTAGGCGTAGCGACCAGAGGAGCACCAGTGCAAAGACAATCTGGCCACGCACGCTGGCTGCTTCGTCTAATACCAGGTATGCAAGCGACAGGGCAAGAAACAGCAGTGACCAGAGCGAGTCGACGATGCTGACATCCTGCTTTACGAGGCTGACAGTCCAAACGGCTGCGGGTAACAACAGTGCAATCGTGAGGCCGATGAGTAGCGAATGGATTTCAGGCATGACTGTCCCAGTCTTCGATTCGTGCAAAAGCAAGTTGCGGACGTGTTCCGTCAATGCGGTTTGACAGTGTCATCAGTAACGGCATGAGTACTGACCAGCCGACAGCCAGGGCCAGCAGGGCGATTGTAATGTCAGGCATGTTGACGCCGCCGAGCTTGTAGCCGGTGAAAAATGCGGCCGGACCGGCTATTGTACCCAGCATGGCTGCCAGTGCCAGCCGGTTTTTCAGCCAGCGTAGCGAGACATTCAGCGTGGTGGCGAAAAGCATCCACATGGCGATGATCCAGATCGGTGCCATGCCCTGTATGAAAGTGCCTGACGGGTACTGCAGCAAGCCCGCAGAGACCAGTAAGCTCTCCCAGCTTGTTCCGATCAGGGCGGCTATCAATAGCAGGGTCAGTTCCTTGCGCGGGTCGTAGCTGCTGGCCAGGTGCCAGAGGACAATCATCAGGGCCGCAGCCGTACCGGCCAGCGGCATGTGGTTGGCGCCCGCGACAACGCAGCAGAACCAGCCCAGCTGAAACATTGCGACGTTTATGACTATCTTTTTCATGACCCTGACCTCTTTTCAAACAGGTAGTGGGAGACATACCACTGTTGGCCGTTGTCATAAGCAAACAGTTCGGCGCAGGCCATGAAGAACATCCGCCAGCGCATCCACCACTGCTGGGTTGCGTGTTCACCGTAGGTCTCTTCCAGGATGGGCCAGATGGCATCCCTGCTGGCATCCATGTTTGCAAGCCAGGCATTGGCGGTTTTTGCATAGTGATTCCCGTCCCAGCGCCACTGGCGTTCGATCTTCAGCTGCTCCTGGAAGTGCAAGGGCAGGTCGTCACTGGGCATGATGCCGCCGGAGAAAAAGTGCCTGCTCATCCAGTCAGCCGGGCTCTTTTCAACAAAGGCATACGGTGCGCCGCGGTGGCAGAATATATGCATGAAGAGCTTTCCCTGTGGCTCCAGCCAGTCCGCAATGCGTTCGAATAGCAGTCGGTAATTGCGCATGTGTTCGAACATCTCAATGGATACGATGCGGTCGTAGCGCTCATCGGTCGAGAAGTCATTCATGTCGCAGGTGATCACTGTCAGGTTGTCGATGTGCTGTTCCCGTGCCTGTTGCATGATGTAGTCATGCTGCGAGGTCGAGTTCGAGACCGCGGTGATCTGGCTGTTCGGGAACAGTCTTGCCATCCATAGGGTCAATGAACCCCACCCGCAGCCCAGCTCCAGGATTTTCATTCCATCCTGCAGGCCGGCACGCCTGCAGGTGATCGCAAGCGCGTTGGATTCGGCGCTGTCGAGATTGGTGGTGCTGCTGTTCCAGTGGCAGCAGCTGTACTTGTTCTGCTGGCCGAGGACCTTCAGGAAAAATCCGGCGGGGACTTCGTAGTGCTGTTCATTGGCCTTTTCCGGCAGGAGGGCAACAGGGCTGCAGTTCATCTCCTTGATGAAGTCGAATTTCAGCCGGGCGCTGTGCTCGCAATCATCCGAGTGCAGCTGATCGAGTCTGTTATTGAGGAGTCGCCGAATACCGTGGCGAATGACCGTGTCCGGTACCAGTCCCTGTTCAGACCAGTCGATGACCCTGGTTGCCGTATTTTGCATAGTTAAGGTCCTGTGTGCGTGTGGCTTGTTTGTCGATGTACAATAATTGTACAAGAAGAGCGAAATCTGTCAAGGTGTTATTTGTGCAAAATGACTGGACCGGTCGGAATTCTGTACATTAAAATATAAATAAAGAGTAAAAACAAGTAGATATAGCGCCACACAAATTGCGCGGCCAGGTAAAAATATTGTACAAATAACTGTACATCGGTTGACTGATTCGCTATTATGGGCTTGGTTTTTAAACGTGGGAGGCAGGCATGACTCGGCAAATCCTGAAATTGACCGCCGCGGCAGTCCTCTGGCTGGGCTCGACGGGGCTGGTTGCCGCCAGCGAATGTCCGGCAGCGCTGGACTTCCAGAAACGCCTGCTGGCAGGTGAGGAAGTAATTCATTTGTGCGAGTTCATGCAGGACAAGGTGGTCCTGGTCGTCAATACCGCCAGCAAGTGTGCCTACACACCGCAGTACGACGGTCTCGAGCAATTGTATGAAAAGTACCGTGAACGTGGTCTTGTGGTCGCGGGCTTTCCTTCAAATGACTTTGCCAACCAGGACCCGGGTAGCGAGAAAGAGATCAGGGATTTCTGTCGTCTGACTTACTCGGTCAAGTTTCCCCTTTTCGAAAAGGTTCATGTCAGGGGTCAGGACAGAGACGAGTTCTACCAACACCTGGTGGCCGTCACCGGAGATGAGCCACGCTGGAATTTTCACAAGTACCTGATTGACAGGAAAGGGCGTGTGGTCGCCAGTTTTCCCAGCCAGGTTACGCCGGGTGACGGGCAACTGATTGATGCAATAGAGGAGTTACTGTAATGAAAAATACTGACAGGAATTATGAAGGCAGTGATGGCATGTACGACGGGCTGCGGCGGGATGCGGTCCGTGTCGGGGTCAGCTCATGCCTGCTGGGAAATTCAGTGCGCTTCGATGGTGGCCACAAACGCAGTCGCTTTATTACAGACGACCTGGCACAGCATTTCGAGTTCGTCAGGTACTGTCCCGAGCTTGCTATCGGCATGGGTGTCCCGCGCCAGCCGATCCGGCTGACGGGCGATGCCGGCAACCCGCAGGTGGTCGGTGTCAAGAACCCTGAGTTCAACGTGACGCAACCGTTGCAGGACTACAGCAAAAAGGCTGCACTGCAGATGCAGGGGCTGGACGGATTCATATTCAAAAAGGATTCACCCAGCTGTGGTATGGCGCGCGTAAAGGTCTATAACGAGGCGGGTATGCCAGAGCGGGCTGGCACTGGCGTGTTTGCGCATGCGGTGATGACCGGGAATCCGCTGCTTCCAGTGGAGGAAGAGGGGCGTTTGAACGACCCGGATCTGCGCGATAATTTCGTTATGCGCGTGTATGTTCACGCGCGCTGGAGACGCCTGCTGGCTGGTACAGTGACCGCCAGCCGGCTGCTGGATTTTCACACAAGTCACAAGTATCTGCTGCTGGCCCACAGTGAGGTCGCATACCGGGCGCTGGGTGCCTTGCTGGCGGATCTCAGTACCGGGTCAACGGCTGAAATTGCCGACAGGTATATCAAGCAGCTGATGCAGGCCCTGTCAAAACCGGCAAGTCGAAAGCGACACAGCAATGTCCTGTTGCACCTTCTTGGTTACCTGAAGAGGTCCCTGGATGCCCCCCTGCGCAGGGATCTTGCCAGCACCATCGATGCATACAGAAATGGAATCTATCCGCTGGTTGTGCCGGTCAGGTTATTGCAGCACCAGTTCAGTGCGCACCCGAATCCCTATGTCAGCAAGCAGGTCTACCTGGATCCGCACCCTGCAGACCTGAAATTGAGGAACCTGGTCTAGGTCTCAGGGTGTTGTCCGGTGGAGTCTGAATCTTCAGCCCCTGGCCAATGGTCGTAACAGGATAACGGGCGCGCTTGGTTACTGTCTTGTTACCATGTTATCGAGACAGCTTTTTACTGACGGACTGACTGGCAGACATATCAGAGGGTATTGCACATGGTAAATATTTCCGATTTGACGCTGTTGCGGAATGATCCCGGGGTCGCGGCGAATTTCATTCGCGAGGCCCATGAGGGCGATATCGACGCGCAGTACGGTCTCGGTCTCATTTATGCAGAGGGTCGCGGCGTGCCGCAGGACGATGCCACGGCGTTTTTCTGGCTCACGCGTGCGGTCGAGCAGGGAGACCGTGATGCCGAGACATTACGTAACCATGTCGCTGCCGGCATGACCAGCGACCAGTTTGATCGTGCGGACCTGATGATGAAACAATATCGTGGCCTGCTGGCGCTGAGGTCTGCTGCTAACGTCCCCCGCGGACGTCGCAAGGCGAGGCACTGACGACATGGGTATTTTCAGAAAGGTGTTTTTTCTCGTCTCTGTCATGCTGGTATCCGCGTGCACGGGTGTTCCCGAGGGCGTATCACCGGTTACTGGATTTGACCTCAAGCGTTACCTGGGAACCTGGTACGAGATTGCCAGACTTGATCACTCCTTTGAGCGCGGCCTGCAGCAGGTCACGGCAGATTACAGCATGCGTGAAGACGGTGGTGTCAGGGTGATCAACCGGGGTTACGACACAGAGAAACAGGCGTGGCAGCAGGCTGAAGGCAAGGCCTACTTTATCGGGGACAGCGATGTCGGGCGTCTCAAGGTCTCATTCTTCGGTCCGTTCTACGGGGCCTATAACATCATGGAACTGGACAGCAAGAACTATCAGTACGCGATGATCAGCGGGCCCGACAGGTCCTACCTGTGGATTCTCGCGCGCACACCCGACCCGGGGCAGGCAACCGTCGACAGGCTGGTAGAACAGGCGGCCGCTCTGGGATTTGACAGTGAGCAGCTCATCTTCGTCGATCACGGCGTTCCGGAATAATGCTGCAGGGGGCATCGTTACCTGGTTATTTCTGCCGGGCATAAAAAAACCACCTGCAGGCAGGTGGTTCTGTTTTCGAGCGTGATCACGGTGGCTTCTAGAAGAGCGGGGCACCATTGATCATGGTGATCACCTGGTAAATCCCGAGCCAGACGGCCGATGCGACCAGACTCCATTTGATGGTTTCAATACCCATTGTTCCTTCCCCAAAATAGCTGCGTATTACGTGTATCGGCGCAATTAATCGAAACGTTAAGCGGATTGTTCCAGCGCCGGGCTGCAATTCATTTCGGCTAGCAGATTAGCCCTGTTTCGCCTGGAATGGATTGGCCGGGCGACACCAATGCTTGTCTCCGGATACCATTATGCGCTGTAGGTATGCTCGGAAATCAGAGCGTAAGGCATTGAAATATAGAACTAATTACTTGTGATTCGTCGGGCTGTCCCGACTGCGCGGCAAGCGCGAGAGACGTTCAGGGGTGTGGCTGGTGGGCGTGACGCGCGTCAGACAGGGCCTTCTGGTAGCGGTCGAGGTCTGCCTGCCAGGCCTTGCAGCCCTGCAGGAAGGCCAGCACGGCGATGCATGCCAGTAACAGCGTGAAATAATCGCCTGAAGCAATGTTGTTGTAGAGCAGGAACCCAATGATTGCGCCGCCAACGAGGAACAGCGAGACGGTTGCGCTGCTGATGATGGATGACAGGATATGCCCCAGCAGGCTGCCGACAGAGGGCCGGCGCAAACCGTGAATCTCGTTAATCCCCTGCATCATCCTTGGTGGTTTGCGTGGCATCCCGATGCTCCTGCAATTTATTGATATTGTTTACTACTCCCTGTAGTTCACAGGATAGTGGGCGGTTCGCGGGCTGTATATTGTCCCCAGGTACCACATGCCGCAGTCGGCCGCTGACGGCATGGCGCGGTACGCTTGAAAACTGCACCCCATATGGCTTAGTGTCGCGCTTTCCGCGGTTAATCATTGCTAACGGGACGACATCGACACCATGAAAGCCATGTCATTACCCCGCATTCTCGCCATGTTCTGCGTGCTGGCCCTGATGCCGGCCAGCGTGCTGGCCTCGGGGGAGGGCATGCACTCACTGGTGCGCGATATCGGTATCTGTATCGTGCTGGCGGGGCTGCTGGCGATTGTCTTTGTCCGCATGAAGATCCCCGAGATTGCCGCCTACCTGCTTGCCGGTGTCGTGGTGGGACCGGTGGGTGCCGAGCTGGTCACCGATCCGGCCAATATTGAGACGATCTCCGAGCTTGGCCTGATCCTGTTGCTGTACCTCATCGGTCTCGAGATAGATATTCGCAAACTGCTGGACAGCGGCAAGGTGCTCGCTGTGACCGGGCTGCTGCAGTACCCCCTGTGCGTACTGTTTGGTGTTGGTGTGATCAAGCTGCTGGTGTGGCTGGGCATCGGCGGAGAGTTGCTGGCGGACGGTTACGCGCCGCTGTATATCGGTTTTGTGGTGGCGGCGTCCTCGACCCTGCTGGTCGTCAAGCTGTTCCAGGAAACCTTCCAGCTGGACACCGAGGTGGGTCGTATCGCACTCGGCCTGCTGATCTTTCAGGATATCTGGGCGATCGGCGTGATTGCCATTCAGCCAAACTTTGCCGCGCCTTCCCCGGGCCCGATCCTGCTGTCCTTCCTCGGGATCGTGGTGCTGGCGGTGCTCGCCGTGCTCATAGCCCGCTACATCATTCCAATCGGATTTAAATGGGTCGCCAAACGACCGGAGGTGGTATTCGCCGCGGCGATCTCCTGGTGTTTCCTGATTGTGCTGCTGGGGGTCAACCTGGATGTGCTGAGCAACTGGTTCTTCAGGTTTGACCTGCACATGAGTGTCGGTGCGGAGATGGGTGCACTGATCGCGGGTGCGACGATTGCCAACCTGCCGTACAGCACGGAGATCATCAGCAAGGTCAGCGTGGTCAAGGACTTCTTTGTTACCCTGTTTTTCGTCGGTCTGGGGATGAGCATTCCCATGCCGGAAGGCGGCGATGTGTTGATGCTTGCCTGCCTGTTTGTTGTGCTTGCCTTGCTTGCGCGCTACCTGATTTTCTTCCCGCTGTTGTATTTTTCAGGACTCGATCGCCGCAATGCCATGGTGACCTCGGTACGGCTGGCGCAGATTTCCGAGTTCAGCCTGGTGATCGGCTTTCTGGGTGTGCAGCTCGGCCAGATCTCGGACAGCCTCAACAGCGCAATCATCTTTGCCTTCGTGATCACGGCGCTGCTGACCCCGCTGCTGTATCGCCAGGCCGATGCCATTCACGACAGGCTGTCAGGCATGCTGGCAAGGCTGGGGTTCAGGGAGCCGCCCAGTAAAGAAGCGGACGAGGGCGAGACCTACAGTCTCGCGCTGCTCGGTTTTCACCGCATCACATCCTCGTTGCTGCATGACCTGGAGAATGACAATCCCGGGTTGCTGGAGAAGACCCTGGTAGTGGACTTCAACGTCAATATCCATTCGAGGATTGCCAGTTTTGGGCCAACGGTCAAGTATGGCGACCTGGCTAACCCTGAAACCCTGCATCACACGGGTGTCGATCGTGCCAGGGTGATCGCCTGCACGATTCCGGACGACGTGCTGAAGGGGACGACCAACCGCAAGCTGGTGGCAGCGGCGCGTCATGTAAACCCGGATGCGATCATTATTGCCAACGCCATCGAGTTATCCGACAGCCAGGCGTTGTACGAGGCCGGCGCGGACTACGTCTTCCTGCAGCGCATCGAAACGGCGCGTGCCGTTGAAGAGGCGATTGAGCATGCACTGGCCGGTGATATCGATGAGCACCGCAGTGCGATTGAGGCAGAGCGTGGCAAATGGCACCTGCGCGAGGAAGTGATGTAGTCACCCCCCCCCGGCGCTTACTCGGAGCCCAGTGGTATCTTCGGTGACCACGCCAGCCAGTCAGGTTTGTGTGTGTCGTGCAATACGAACGACATACCCTCGCTGGCACTGTCGCCCATGTCCTTGTTGTCCGGGGTGGCGAAGGCAATGCCCCCGTCGAGGATGGCCTCCACCGATTCGCTATCAATCTTGACCCCGCCGACCAGGCTGGCATCCACGCGAATGCCGCTGGCATTCCAGAACATCGAGTTGTTGCGCACCAGCGGGGCGTAATAGGGCCTGATATTGATGAACACGATAACCTCGTTGGCATTGGCGCCAAGCTTGTAGCCTATTACGCTGCCCACCGGAATCTGCCGGTAGTAAACCGGGTCGCCCGCATCGATTGAGCCGCGCCGGTACGTGGCCAGCTGCAGGTTCAGGCCATCGTTCAGGACGCGCTTGTTGGGTGGCTGGTCAAGCCCGCTAAACTGCGCGGCAGAATCACCTTCACCCGGTTGTACCGCGATGTAGTTGCCGGTAATCAGCGTGCCGAGGTGTTCGCTACGCGCCAGTCCGAGTTCCGCGCTGACCACCCAGAAGCGGGTGCCTGTTTTTGCCATGTGTGTGGCAGACCCGAACAGGTCGGCATGCACCGTGACGCCGTTACGGTCGTTGCGCAGTTTTACATCGGTAACCCGACCGACATCGATGTCCATGTACTTGATATCCGCACCAGCGGACAGCCCGGTTGCCGAATTAAAGGTAATCCTGATCGGGGTGCTGTCTTCCAGTGCGCTGCGGGAATCCCTGTACAGGGAATAGACGGCATTCTCCGTTGCTGGCGCTGCCGATTCGTCCGTGGAATAGAAGGCGATACCGCCTGCAAGGATCGATTTGACGGACTCGCTCTTCAGGTGAAAGCTGCCCAGTCCGCCACTCAGTTCGATACCGCTGGCGTTCCAGAAGCGTGAGTTGGCGCGTACCAGGTGTGCGTAACGGGGTCTGATAGTGAGCTGCACCATGATGGCATCATGGTCCTCGTCGAGCCGGTAACCATCGATCTGGCCAACACTAATGCGCTTGTAGAGCACCGGTGACCCGGCAGACAGCGATCCGAGGTCATCGGTACGGATATTCAGGTGCAGGCCGGGCTCTCGCTTGTCACGAAACAGGGTCTGGTTTTCCGAAGCCGCATCATGGTTTTCGTAAAGTTTGAAGGTGCTGCCATTGCTGGCCGGTTTGGTCTTTCTGCCGGCCGGTGTCGCAAATGCGATACCGCCGGAGATGATGCTGGCTGCAGATTCAGTGCGCAGCCTGAAACCGGCAACACTGCCGCTCAGGTCGATGCCGCTGGTGTTCCAGAAGCGCGTGGTCTGGCGCACAAGCCGGGCATATTTTTCCTCGATAAAGGCATCGATAATGACGTTTTCGCCTGACTGGTCGAGGTGATAGGCCTGCACATTACCGACAGGGATGCGCTTGTAGTATATGTCCGTGCCGCGGGACAGTGAGCCGAGATCTTCCGCCTTGAGCTGGAAATGCAGTCCCGGGACAGAGTCCGGCAGCACCGGTGGCTCTTCCAGCAGCCTGAAGTCGGTTGCCGGTTCGCCTTCGCCGGGCTGCATGGCGATGTGCTCTCCTGATAACAGTGTCGACAGCCCTGAAATCCTGGTCAGTGATATCTTCGGACTGACCCGCCAGAAATGTGTGCCAGTGTTGAGCAGCGGCGAAATGCGCGGGTCGAGGGATGCGCGGACAACAACACCTTTGAAGTCTTCCTCAATGCGAATCTTCTCCACCGTGCCGATCTCGATGCCCTCGAACATGATACGTGTCTTGTGCTCACTGAGTCCCGTGCCTTCGCGCATATGCAGGGTGATGTCCACCCCGGCCTCGGCCAGTTTGTAATTTTCATGCAGCGGGAATACATCGCCGTCTTCACTGTTAACGGAGGGGGCACTGCTTTCCGGTGTAAAAAAGGCAAGGCCGCCGGCGAGTATTGATGTCAATGACTCGGTCTCGACGGACAGACCGGACAGGCCACCGGAGATGTTGATGCCGCTGGCATTCCAGAAGCGGCTGGTCTTCTTCACCAGGTGCTCGTATTTCTCCTTGATGAAGAGATTGATATTGATGCTCTTGCCGTCCTCTGACAGCGTATGTCCCTGGACCCGGCCAACCAGGATCTGCCGGTAATAGATGGGGGCATCTTTCCTGAGCGAGCCGAGTTTGCTGGCTTTCAGTGTGACGTGCAGCCCGGGCGTATCGACGTCGTGCGGCGGTGGATTTTTTAGTGCCCTGAACGCGCGTGTCTTGTGGCCGCCGCCGGGTCGTACGGCAATGTAGTTGCCTGACAGCAGCGTCCCCAGTCCGGTGACGCCGGCCAGCGAGATCTCCGGTTTAACCAGCCAGAACTGTGCCTGTGATCGCAGGTGCTTTTCCGCCCTGCGGGGTATGTCGATGTGGACCGTGACCGACTGCAGGTCCTTGTTGAGTTCCACGCTCTTGACGCGTGCGACCTCCAGGCCGCGATACATCAGCTTGGTCTTGCCGGCCTCGATACCGTTCGCGGTATCAAAGACGATCTCGATCGGAACGCCGGCCTCGATCATGCTCTTGATAACCAGGCCGCCACCAATCAGTGCCGCGATGACCGGCAGGATCCAGATAAACGGAAGGCCGCGCCTCTTTTTCAGCACGGGTTGCTTCGGTTGACCGGTATTGCGGGCGCTGTCTGTCTGTTCAGTCATCGGTTCTCTGTTTATCCCATATCAGGCGCGCGTCGAAGGTCGTGGCGGCCAGCATAGTCAGCACGACAACACTGCCGAAGGCGGTTGCGCCAGGGCCGGACACGATGTGGGCGATACTGCCATAGTTGACCAGTGCTACCAGCAGTGCGATGACGAACATGTCGAGCATGGACCAGCGTCCGACCAGTTCCACCGCGCGGTACATGCGGGTGCGCTGGCGGTCGTCCAGCACCCACTTGAACTGCACCGACAGCAGCAGGATGAGCAGGGCAACCATCTTCAGCAGCGGTACCAGGATGCTGGCGATAAAGATCACGGCGGCGACCGGGTAACTACCGTGCTGCAGCAACTGGATGATGCCGGACATGATGGTGTCCGGGGTGCCAGAGCCGAAGTAGGTGACGGTCATGATGGGCAGGATGTTGGCCGGGATATAGAGGATTGCAGCGGTAATCAACAGTGACCAGGTGCGCGCGAGACTGTTGGTGGCGCGCATGTGCATGTGACCGTGGCAGCGCGGGCAGTGTTCCTCGTAGCCGTCATGGTCCACGTCAAACGCCAGTTTGCCACAGGTCTCGCAGCGTATCAGTCCCAGGTCCCTGGCGGTGGTGGTCTGCACTATGCCGGGCTCCTGCCCTGGCCGTGCTCGATCTGCTGCCAGACAGCGTCATGGTCGAGCAATGAGGACATCAGCGTCGTGACCAGTAGCAGGCCGATAAAACAGTACAGGCCAATGTCGGGTATGACGCTGGCCATGCCCTTGAGCTTGACCACCGCGACCAGCACGCTGAGCATGTAGACTTCCAGCATGCCCCACTCATCTATGTGGTGGTAATAGCGCATGGCGTAGGGCAGGAGAGGGCTGCTGCGTCCCAGGTACAGATAGCCGGAGACGAACAGCATCAGCAGCAGTTTGCACAACGGGATGACAACGCTGGCAGAAAACACCAGCAGCGCGGTCCAGTACAGGCCTTCCCGGAAGAGTACCAGCGAGCCTTCATAAATGGTGGTCGATGTCTCCTGGCCGATCAGCTGCAGCGACATCACCGGCAACAGGTTGGCCGGTATGAACAGCAACAGGCCGGTGATCGCCAGGGCCAGGGTGCGCTCGATACCTTGCTCGCGGTATTGATACAGCGGATTCTCGCAGCGCGGACACAGGGCCTTGCCGCCGGGCGGTGTGGCGACCCGCTCGAGCAGCAGGTCGCAGTCCTTGCAGGCAATCCAGTTTCCGGGGATCGAGGTGAGCATTTGGGAATCGTTCAGGGAGTCTGCAAAATTTCATGCAATACAGTGGGATGAGACTACAACCTGGCGGGTGGTCTGTCTACCGGAAGGGAGCCGCCAACGGCTCGCCGATAAACACGCCCTGACCGGGCCACTCGACACTCTTCCAGTAGGACTCCAGCAGTGTTTCGCCATCGAGATAGCGGTCAATGACGATATTCGGGCGCGGGAATTTCTGTACGAAGGCACAGGGTTCGACCACCGCGCCATAGCTGCCAGTTGCCCCGGCCTCCAGCCAGCGCAGGCTGCTCATCTGTCCGCTGCCGGTCAGTTTGCCGCCTGCCGAGGTGAGGTGGTCGGCAATCGCGCCGGGGTGGTAGTGGTTGCTGTCGATGCCGTTAACGTGCGCAAGCCCGGTAAAATAGAACATGACGTCAGTCCGGTTCTTCAGGGCATCACGCTGCAGGACTTCCACCCTGAATCGGTCGGTCTGCATCATGTCGATACCCTGGTAAAAACGTGCCCGCACATTCCTGGGCCTGTTGGATGTGCTTAACAGGTAGGCTGTACCGTCAGGCCGTGTGCCATCCGCCGCGACGCCGCGATCAATCAGGGCCTTGACGTCGTCAAAGGTTTCACCGGCAAGCATCATGGTGGGTCGCCACTGGTGGTCGCTATAGGGGCGCTGGCTGTCACTGTCGAAGTAGGGACTGGCTTGCGTCGGTTTGCACCCCTGTACACAGAATGCCTCGTTAAAGCCGGCGGCAAAGGCCGTGGTGATGGACATGCAACCGACCCGGTAGGGTGTCGTCCACGTTAACACGTAGCCCTGCACGACATCCGGTGTCAGTGTATCCAGCTGTGCCTTCAGTGTCCTGAACGTCTCCGGGCGCATCACCTTGCCGCCCGGTTTGAACTTGATATGGATGACGTTGCTGGCCGGTATATGACGTCGTGTCAGGTAGTACTCGGCAATGCGTCGACTCAGCGGGTCTTCATCGTTAATGACAAGCGCCAGGTGTTGCGGCCCCAGGACTGAGCGGGTCTCTTCCTCGATGATGTCCGAGTCCGACCCGGCCTGGCAGGCTGTCAGCTGCACAATGCAGGACAGTAACGCCAGCGATAATACCGGGCGAAACAGGGCGTCCCGTGTTGCTGTTACGCGTGCTGCAAGCCAGGTTTGCGCGCGTTTAGTTGTTTTCGCGGTAGACAATCGGTGATACCCCGGTCCAGCGCTTGAATGCCCGGGTGAAATTGCTGGGTTCGGAGAAACCCAGCAGGTAGGTAATCTCGCCAAGGGAGCGGTGTGTCTCGCGTATGTAATGCAGTGCGAGTTCCCTGCGGGTGCTTTCCAGCAGGGTCTTGAAGTTGGTGTCTTCGTCGTTGAGCTTGCGTTGCAGGCTGCGCAGACTGACATTCAGTGACTGTGCAATGGTCTCCTGGTTGGGCGTGCCGTCATGCAGGCGTTCAATAATCCTGGAACGTACCTGCATCGTCAGGCTGTCACGGTCGAAACGCGCCAGGTAGTCGACCACGGCCTGGTCGTTGATACGTGCCAGTTCCGGGTTGGCATTGGTGAGTGGCGTGTCTACCAGCATCTTGTCGAACGACAGGATGTTGGTGTCTGCATCGTACTCGACCGGGGCACGGAAGTAATTCTCGAGTCTTTCATGGCATGTCGGCCGTGGTCGTTTCAACGCGACATGCACGGGATCAATTGCATCACCCGCGGTCAGCCGGCACATGCGCAAAAAGCCGGTCATGCCGGCGTCCTGAGATGCGTGTACGACATGCTTGACGCCTTTCGGTGGCAGGATCACCAGGTCCAGGCCCTCGTCAGTGTCGTGCAGCAGCATGTTGGCGGCCGTTGATATCAGTCGTGAGTAACGTACCAGCCGGGTCAGTGAATCCCGCAGCGTATCGCTGGCCAGCCATGAAAAACCGAGGCCATGCAGAACGACGGGTTGCACCTGCTCGCCGGCAACAAAACCGAAACAGTCATCGCCGCTGGCATCAACCGCGAGCTGCCAGAGGTGCTGGACCCGGTTGCCCGGGTAGCGTGTATCCGGATTCGACAGCAGGCTCATGTCGAGCCCGGCCTGTTCGAACAGGGGGGCCGGCTCGCAGTTATAGGTGCGCAGTGTTTGTGCGACCAGTGCAGCGACGCTGCCCATCATGGAGTATCTGCCAGCCGTCATTGTTGTTCAGTACCTGTTTTTACGCATCGGCGGATAAGTCGATGGCATGTTGTGACAGGACAATAGTAGCAGCCCGGCGCTAATGTATCAGCATCCAGCTGCGTTGACCGCGAAGTGTCAGGTCAGCTGTTGTTGTGAGGTTCTTGCGACAACGTTGTCTTGTGACAACGTATCCCGTCCCCAAGTGCGGTGGGGAAGTCGCCTCCGTGGGGGTGCACCATCCACCTGCCGTGCATGATGGTACTGGAGTACGACGTCTCGTGGTCTTCTTCTCCGTAGGCCGCTCCCGTGTCGCCCTGGGTTCGTACAGGCGGTATTTTTTAAAGTCAGTCGACGTTGCGGCGCTGGTTGACGAAGTCAATCATGCGCTGGGTCGAGGTAAGTGCCTTTACCCGGATCGCCTCCGGCACGTGTATCTCGTTGTTGCCGGTTCTCAGAACATCCGCCAGGTTGCGCAGGTGGTTCATTGCCATCCACGGGCAGTGCGCACAACTTTCACAGGTGGCGCCTTCACCTGCCGAGGGTGCCTCGATGAAGGTCTTGTCCGGAGCGGCCTGTTTCATCTTGTAGAAGATGCCGTTGTCGGTTGCGACGATGAACTGCTTGTTGGGAAGTTCTGTTGCTGCCTTGATCAGCTGTGTGGTTGAACCAACAACGTCGGCGAGGGCGATCACGGACTCGGGTGATTCCGGGTGCACAAGCACGGCGGCATCGGGGTGGTGCGACTTCAGGTTCTGCAGTGCCTCTGCCTTGAAGCGCTCGTGCACGATGCAGCTGGCCTGCCAGAGCAGCATGTCGGCCCCGGTCATCTTTTGCACGTAGCTCCCGAGGTAGCGGTCGGGTGCCCAGAGAATCTTTTTCCCCTGCTGCATCAGATGCCGGACCACGTCGACCGCGATGCTGGAGGTAACGACCCAGTCGGCGCGGGCCTTCACTTCTGCACTGGTATTGGCATAGACCACCACGGTGCGGTCGGGGTGTGCGTCACAAAAGGGAATAAACTGTTGCGCTGGGCAGCCCAGGTCGAGGGAGCACTCGGCCTGCAGGGTCGGCATTAACACGCGCTTTTCCGGGTTGAGTATCTTGGCGGTCTCTCCCATGAAACGGACACCCGCGACGACCAGCGTGCTGGCAGGATGCTGGTTGCCAAAACGGGCCATCTCGAGCGAGTCGGAGACGGTGCCACCGGTTTCGTCGGCAATCATCTGCAGGTCGTCATCCGTGTAGTAGTGCGCAACCAGCACGGCGTCCTTCTCCCTGAGCAGTTGCCTGATTTCGGCAATCAGGGCCTCGCGCTCGCCGCGGGCAAAGTCCGGCTGGGCAACGCTGCCGGGCAGCGGGTAGCCGCTTTCGTCAGGAGCGGATGGCGGGGTGATGAGTGTTGCCTCGGTCATGGTATGGCCCTACAGGAGGTTCCGACAGCGCATTCGGTATATTGTGTAACTGGTTGTTATTGCTGGTTGTGTTAGGCGGACTCTGGCTGCGGTGCAGCCGCGTCCTCGATTTTCTTGAGGATGTCAGCGGCCTCGGTGTCGCCATTTGCAACGGCCAGGTTCAGCCAGTGTGCTGCCGCCTGGTAGTCCTGACTGACCCCCTGACCCTGAAAGTACATCAGTCCAAGGTTGGCCTGTGCATCGACAAAGCCCTGTTCCGCGGCCTTGCGGTACCATTCGGCGGCCTTGCCGAGGTCCTGCTCGACACTGGTTCCCTCGTCGTACATCACACCGAGGTTGTACTGCGCCTCGGCATCGCCCAGCTCGGCCAGCGGGCGCCACTCATCAAAGGCGGCCTGGTAGTCGCCTTTCAGGTAGGACTGGTAGCCCCCGCCGAGTATGGTCCAGGTCGGTATGCCCGCCATCAGCAGGAAACCAAGTTGAGGACTTTCATTAACATAGCTGACATTCTAGTAATTATACCCTCATTATGTATAGCCAATGTTGGGTAGTCGCCATAGAATGGTCAGGGTATTCGGGTTGTACGGCCACACACGCTGTTTGGCGCGGGTTGGCAACAAGCAGGTTCAACCCGGTTCTGTAACCTGATGAAAGTGGAATTCAACCATGTACCGTGTGTCGAAATCAGTTTCCTTTTGCTATGGCCACCGCTTGCTGAATTACCAGGGCAAGTGTCAGCATTTACACGGGCATAATGCCCGCGCGGTCATTACCCTGGAACGTGACAGCCTCGATGAACGCGGCATGGTTGAGGATTTCAGCGAGGTGAAGCGACTGGTGTGGGCGTGGCTGGACTCTGAAATCGACCATACGCTGTTACTGCACAAGGATGATCCGATCCTGTCTGTTCTGCAGGACAGTGGTGAGCGTGTCCGGGTTACCGAGGAAAACCCGACAGCCGAGCATCTCGCAAGGTTGATCTACGATTACGTTGCCGAACGGGGTTTTCCGGTAACCGGTGTAACAATCTGGGAGACGGAAACCAGTTACGCCAGCTATCGTAGTTAAACCTAGCGGGGGGGCAGGCAGCGTCCCGAACAGGAAATACAGGCAGGTATCAATGGCAGGCAGGCAGCTAACATGTGCACGATTCGCCGGGGTGCTGGCGGCCCTGCTGTATGGCTGCGTTATCCAGGCGGCCGAGGTCAGCTTTGACAGTGGTTTTGTCAAGTTTGATGACGCCCCGCTGGAAGAACCACTCGCGTTCCCGGACTGGTTCAAGCTCAGCTTTCTTGACCTGCGCGAGGATATCGAGGAAGCAAAGGAGGCCGGCAAGCGCGGGCTGATCGTCTATTTCGGGCAGAAGTATTGCGCCTACTGCAAGCAGTTTCTCGAGACGGATCTGGAGGCCGGAGATATCCAGGCCTACGCGCGTCAGCATTTCGATGTGATCGGCATCGACATTCACGGTTATCGCACTGTGACCACCCTGGATGGCACAGAGATAAGAGAGAGTTCGCTGGCCATCCAGTACGAAACCAACTTTACGCCATCGGTGATTTTTTTCGATACCTCTGGGAAGGCCGTGCTGCGGCTGCGTGGTTACTATCCGCCGTACCGTTTTCGCGCCGCACTTGAGTACGTCGCTGATGCCCACTACAAGCACGAGAATTTTCGCCAGTTCCTGGCACGCGCCGATGTGCCGCTGGTATTTGAACCCGGTGACCTGGTTGAAGAGCCGTATTTTCTGCCGGGCCCCTATATGCTGGACCGGTCGAGGCGTCCGGCCGAGCGACCCCTGGTGGTATTTTTCGAGCAGGGCAATTGCCATGCCTGTGATGTACTGCACACGGGGCCGTTGCAGGATCCGGAGATCAGCGCCCGGCTGGCGCAGCTGGAGACCGTGCAGCTGTCATTCTGGTCAGATACGCCGGTGATCACGCCAGCCGGTGAGCGCATAACGGCAAAGGCATGGGCTGAAAAGCTCGGCCTGTTCTATACGCCGACGCTGCTGTTCTTTGACCGGGAGGGCGGCGAGATCATGCGGGTGGACTCGGTCGTGCAGTTCTACCGGCTGCGCAATGTACTGGACTTCATATTGAGCGATGGTTATCGCGAGTACTCGACCTTCCAGCAATGGCGCGTTTCGCGCAGCCCGAAACTGCTCAAATAGGGCAGTTCCTGCTAGTCCTGC